>CAZKTR010000395.1:0-3555 GCA_964555525.1 uncultured Pirellulaceae bacterium | reverse complement strand
AGATCATGCCAGAAAAGAAACGCGGCAAGCTTTCCATGATCGTTCGCAACGAGAGTGGTTTGGAAGTCGAGCACTTGGTACCGCCAGGAAAGCCGCTTCGAGTCCGCTCGGGCGACGAAGTCGAAGCTGGCGATCAGCTTGTTGACGGTCCACTTGTGCCACACGACATTCTGCGAGTTTCAGGCGAAGAGCTTGTTCAGAAGTACTTGTGCCACGAAGTCCAGCAGGTCTATCGTAGCCAAAAGGTGGAAATCAACGACAAGCACATCGAGATCATTATCGCTCGTATGCTTCGCAAAGTGAAAATCGATTCCGCTGGCGACACCCACATGTTGCCGGGTCTGATTTGTGATCGCTTTGATTTCCAAACCGTTAACGATGCTCTGGCTGACAGTGTCAAAATCACTGACAAAGGTGACAGCGACTTTAGCAAGAGCCAGATCGTTCCGAAGCAAGTCTTCGAAGAAACAAACGCCAAAATCGAAACCCTCGGCGGCAAACCAGCCAAGAGCACCAAGCCTCGCCAGGCGAAGTGTAGCACTCAGTTGTTAGGTATCACCAAGGCGGCCGTTCAAAGTTCAAGCTTTATCTCGGCGGCGTCGTTCCAGGAAACGACCAAGGTTTTGACCGAAGCTGCACTGGCAGGCAAGGTCGACAACTTGGTTGGTTTGAAAGAAAACGTCATCCTTGGTCACTTGATCCCGGCTGGTACTGGCTTCCGAACCTTCCAAGAATCAGAAGTCCAATACAACTTGGAAGCCATGCGAGAAGCAGCAGCACAACCTGCTCAGACGCTCGAAGAATCCTTCCCATTGTTGGATTCGGGATCGCCAAGTGCCGGCGATGGGGGTGGAGACCAATTCACCAATGCCATGGCCAACGACAACGTCACGCCAGTCGAAGCCGGTGTCGATCCATTGTCGGCCTTGATCGGCAGTCATACATCAACCGAAGCTGCAACCGACGACTTGACCAAAATCGAAGGCGTTGGACCTGCAATCGCGGGACATTTGAGTGCAGCCGGCATCAACTCGTACTCGGACTTGGCTGGAACCAAGCCAGCTCGGATTCGCGAGATCCTTGATGAAGTCGGTGGCTTTGCGACTCACGACCCAGCTACCTGGCCTGACCAAGCTCAACTGGCAGCCGTCGGTGCTTGGGACGAGCTAAAAGAATGGCAAGACCAGCTTGATGGTGGTCGAGTTGTTGGCGGAGCAGAAGCACCGGCCGCGATCGCTCCTGAAGCACCAGGAATCACTCCTCAAGCACCAACACCAACCTTGCCCGACGTCGTCGGCATGGCTTCTGGTTTGACCGCAGATGCACCTACTGCATCGGTCCCAACGACGCCAGCACCAACCGCTCCTGTCGAAGCAGCACCAGCAGTCGATCCGGACACTGAAGATGATTTGACCAAGATCGAAGGTATCGGCCCAAAAATCGCTGAGCAACTGAAAAGGAACCACATCAAGACGTTTGCTCAACTTGCAGCGGCTGACCCGAAGAAGGTCCACGAGATTCTGGTTTACGGTGGCTTTGCGGCTCACGATCCAGGCACATGGCCTGATCAAGCTAAACTGGCTGCCGCAGGCGAGTGGGACAAACTGAACCAATGGCAAGACGAACTCGATGGTGGAAAAGAAGTTGCTGGTAGCGACGACCTGACCAAAATCGAAGGAATCGGCCCCAAGGTTGCCGAACTGCTCAACAGCAGCAGCATCACGACCTACAAGAAACTAGCCGAAACCCCAGCCGACGCGATCAAAGAGATCTTGACCGCTGCCGGTGGAATCATGGCCAACATGAACCCGTCTACATGGCCCGACCAAGCCCAGTTGGCTGCCGCCGGTGAGTGGGACAAGCTGAAACAGTGGCAAGATGAACTCGATGGTGGAGTGTAAGTTCTGGCAGATGCACCTTAAGCAAAACCTTTGCTGGGTGCCTCTAAAACGAACTTCGAGTAAAAAATACCATTTGTGGTTGACATTTTGACCAAAACTACTAATTTTACGGGCTTCCCATGTCCGATTTGACAGGGAAACCACAAAACGAATCAATGCGTGAATAAGAATGCCAACGATCAATCAGTTGCTACGTAAGCGACGCAAGAAAAAACGGAAATTCACCAAGGCTCCTGTACTTGAGCGTTGCCCCCAAAAACAAGGGGTGTGCCTACAGGTACGTACCATGACACCGAAAAAGCCGAACTCGGCTCTTCGGAAGATTACCCGTGTTCGCTTGAGCAACGGTAAGGAAGTCACGGTATACATCCCGGGTGAAGGCCACAACTTGCAGGAGCACTCGATTGTGCTTGTCCGCGGTGGTCGAGTCCGTGACCTGCCTGGTGTTCGCTATCAGGTTGTTCGTGGTGCCCAAGATGCTCTAGGCGTCGAAGGCCGTAAGCAATCCCGCAGCCGCTACGGCGCGAAGAAGTAACCCAGCAAACCGTCTTTCTTTGACGACTACTCCGCAATCACCTCACAAACCATTTAGAAGAATTTGAAATGGGCAGAATCACCGCCAGCCGAACTCAACTGAAACCGGATCCTAAATTTGATTCGCTTTTGGCAAGTAAGTTCATCAATTGCCTCATGTGGGATGGAAAAAAAACCATCGCTCAAAACGTGTTTTACAACGCGCTTGATGAAATCAAGAAGCGTGTTCCAGACGCCGAGCCAATCGAAGTTTTCGAGCAGGCTGTTGAAAACGTTAAGCCGCACATCGAAGTCCGCTCCAAGCGTGTCGGTGGTGCTTCATACCAGGTTCCAATGCAAGTTAGCCGTCAGCGTCAGCAATCGTTGGCCATTCGCTGGTTGCTCAACGCCATTCGCGACAAAAAAGGCCGCCCGACTCACCTGACTTTGGCTGATGAGTTAACTGCAGCTTACAACCGCGAAGGTGCTGCAATGACCAAACGCGAAAACACCCACCGCATGGCCGAAGCAAACAAAGCGTTTGCACACTTTGCTTGGTAAAACCGAACAAGAAAAACCGCTTTGCGAAATCAAAGCGGTTTTTTTGTGCGCCGAATTAAGCACAATTCGTTTAACAACAAGCCGGGGCGCCCCCCCAGAGTTTAACGACGAGCCGGAAGGCGACGGCGACAGCGCCACCCCAAACAACACCGATCCAACCCCCAACACCACCAATTGACTTTAAGCCCGAACCAAACCAAACTTCACACCTCAATTAACCATAATTCCTTTCCGAATCTCAATTCAGAATCCCATCACGTGTCATGGCCCGTAAACTTCAAAACGTTCGCAACATCGGTATCATCGCACACATCGACGCCGGCAAAACGACCGTAACCGAAAAGATGCTATTCCTCTCGGGCGCCAAACATCGCTCGGGCAAGGTCGATAGTGGAACCACCACCACCGACGATGACGAAGAAGAGCAAAACCGCGGGATCACGATCTACAGTGCCTGTGTGACCTTCGATTGGAAAGACGTCCACATCAACCTGCTGGACACTCCCGGCCACGTTGACTTCACCGCTGAAGTCGAACGTAGCCTTCGCGTACTTGACGGCGCCGTCGTCGTTTTTAGTGC
>CAZKTR010000394.1:0-3559 GCA_964555525.1 uncultured Pirellulaceae bacterium | reverse complement strand
CTCAGCCACAGTCCGTCCCAATGCCAAGTATGCACGTTGGCCAAACCAACGCCGCCATCGCAATCCACGCGGTCTAGCGCGTCTTCACATCTAAAAACACTATTTGGCTGCGCCCTTTTTTCATCAAAAAACCAAGCTCCCCCAGAGGAGAGCTTGGTTTTCGATTCTAAATATATTGGCAGTTAGAGGAAAGTACCCTTCAGGAACTGACCCAATCAGAGGTTTAACTACCTCCTGCTAAGATGTTGATAAACACTGAAATGTCGAGGAAGTTAACGTTACCGTCGCAATTACAATCCGCTTCGGCCGGAGCCCCCTCGGGTGAGGAGAGAGCCATAATGAAAGGGCTGATGTCCAAAAATGAAACTACACCGTCCATATTAACATCTGCCTTTACTATGTCTGGGCCTGCTCCAGCAGCAACACCAGAAATCGAGAATCGCAAATCGCGTCTGCCAGATCCGCCCAAGGTAGTTGTGTTTTCTCGAAGCTGAAGACGTCCACCACCATTATCAGTTCCTTCAAGCTGCGAGAATTCAAAGTTTGTAAACACAAAGACTGTGATGTCCTCACCACCAGGTACAACAGGATCACTAAGTTCAAAAGTAACAAAGTCTCTAACACCGACTTGACCGTCAGGTGCATCGCCTGTTGCGTCAGTCCCCAAGAAGTCTTCTTGATAAATAAGCGTTAGACCGCTGTTAGCATCTAGGAATTCAGGTGTCACATTTTCAAAAGTTTCTGGAGAAGCCATTGGGGCGAAGACACTACCCGGATCGCCTGTGTACAGAGCAATCGTGAATGTATTTCCCTCAGCAAACGTAGCCGCCGCGCTTGCCTGTAGCGTAAAGCCCGATAGCGTAAAGCTATCCCCTGCCGCACCAAGCTGGAATATGTCTCCACGTGCACCTTGAGTAAAACCTGCATTGATCAATGTAGAGACAAAGACACTTGGACCACCTGGAATGACATCTGTAATGGCATCCAACAAAATATCAGTCTCAGGTTCGGCATCGGCTGTGGTGATTTGGGCAGAAGCTTGCGAGCTCAAAACAAAAAGGCTTGCTAAGGCTACAAGATAAAGTTGCTTAAGTTTCATTTAATTTTCCTTATGAGTTTAGGGTATATAAGATCACTTAAAGTCTATCTTTACTCAAGGTCTGTTGGATTCTCAACAATCGAACCTATATTGTGGCAGAATTTGCTGCGACTGACAAGAAATTACCGCAGAAAACAAGAATTAACCGGGCTCTATGCGCCACGTAATAATTCTGGGATATCCGTTTCCGAACTTCGTTGGACATGTTTCGACAACAGGACCAAATCGATTTTCAATGATGTCTGAGTTGGGGAACACTAATTTTCACTAATCGGCACTAATCATTTTTGTGGGCGTCGCCCGATTCAGTCTGAAATCTCTGCGTCTTTGCGCCTCTGCGTGAGACTTTTACTACCACCTTTTACTACTACCTAGAGGGGCGGAAAGAATGTTAATCGCACGCGGAGTCACAGAGACGCAGAGGTCGGTCAACAAACCGCGGTAAAGGACGTCTTTCTAAAATCGGAAATCTTCCCTTTGCTATCACGTTCAAGGGCAAAATCAGTCTCGCCAGAGATGTGGGGTATAAAAAGGCCAGAGGCAACTGTCGCCACCTTTTTTTACATTCCAGAATGGAATGAACGTGGCGACGGTGCTTCCAGCCGGTCTTCCGCACCAGCCGAAGGGAAACGTTGTGCACATACAAAACAAGGCAACCAGCACGGTAGCCCTTTGTAACTTTTCAACCACGAAAGAAACCAAACACACGAATACCAATCAGAAATCTGCTGACTGAGATCTCTCAACCTTCCTCGCTTTCGTTTTTTTCTTGGCACTGCTGTCGCAAGCCAACTTGGGCGCAAAAAAGAGGCCAGCATGAAAAATAGGCTGGCCTCGATAGAGTTTATACTGGATTCAATTCAATGGACTTAGCTAAGTCAACGACGACCAATCAATCCCATTGCACCGAGGCAACATCCTTCCTTCAAGGACTGCCCCAATCAGAGGTCTAATTACCTCCTGCTAAGATGTTGATAAACACTGAGATGTCAAGGAAGTTAACGTTACCGTCGCAATTACAATCCGCTTCGGCCGGAGCCGCATCGGGTAAGGATAGAGCCATAATGAAAGGGCTGATATCCAAAAAAGTAACTTCGCCGTCCATGTTGACATCTCCCTTTATAACATCGTCAGCAACAACACCAGAAACCGAGAATCGCAAATCGCGACTGCCAGACCCGGCCAAGGCAGTTGTGGTTTCTCGAAGCTGAAGACGTCCGCCACCATTCTGATTTCCTTCAAGCTGCGAGAATGCAAAGTTTGTAAACACAAAGACTGTGATGTCCTCACCACCAGGTACAACGGGATCACTAAGTTCAAAAGTAACAAAATTTCTCACATCGACTTGACCGTCAGGTGCATCGCCTGTTGCATCAGTACCCAAGAAGTCCTCTTGATAAATAAGCGTTAGACCGCTGTTAGCATCTAGGAATTCAGGTGTCACATTTTCAAAAGTTTCTGGAGAAGCCATTGGGGCGAAGACACTACCCGGATCGCCTGTGTACAGAGCAATCGTGAATGTATTTCCCTCAGCAAACGTAGCCGCCGAGTTTGCCTGTAGCGTAAAGCCCGATAGCGCAAAGCTTTCCCCTACCTCACCAAGCTGGAACATTTCTCCACGTGCACCTTGAGCAGCACCTGCATTGATCAATGTACTGATAGTGCCACCTTCAATGGTATCCAACAAAATATCGGTCGCAGGTTCGGCACTACTTGTGGTGATTTGGGTTGAACCTTGCGGTTCTGGCTCAGGCTCCGGTTCAACATCCATTCCAGTCTGCAGAGCGATCATTTGCTCCGCAAAATCGTTAGCGATGACCAGGAAACCCTCCGCATTGAGGTGAACATCGTTTGCGCTGACGGGTGTGTAGATAGAAGCATCGCTAATGTCGATCACCGAAACGAAATCATCGCTGGCGGCAACCGCGTCGATTGCCTGGTTGATGCCTGCGTCGTTGGCGTTGAGGTTGCGAATATGGCTGGCAACGATCGCTAACTCCGGGTTATTGAAATCGGCTCGAAAGCGAGCGATCAGGTTTTCAAAATTGGTTTGATAATCGGCTATCGCACCAGCATCTACAGAGTCATTTTCTCCTTGGAACCAAAAGATGCCTTGGACGTTAGCAACTTGGTCATCTGCAGTCCCAGCTAAGCCATCGGCTCCGGCTTCAATTTCGTTCAGTCGATCTTGGCTCCAGTCCTGAAAGTAACCGTATAGTTCGTCGTTGAAAGGGTTACTAACAGTACCGGGAAACCAGCTTTCGTCAGTGATGTTCGCCAGTGCACGGCCGTTGCGTCCGTAGGAAAAAATCCCAATGTCATTGCCAAATTCGGCGTTCAGTTGGACAGCGATGTTGTCCACAGCGTAGTTCGTCGCATCAAGTTCGGTTTCGACGAAGTTTTCTACAAACTCAGTGACAGGGCCACCAACCCGAGGAGTACCGTCAGAGAAAAAGCCAC
>CAZKTR010000393.1:0-3566 GCA_964555525.1 uncultured Pirellulaceae bacterium | reverse complement strand
GTAACCCTCGCAGATATTTCCGCTGGAGCAAACATCGAAGTTCAAGCGGCGAACAACATCGCACAACTAACCGGTACTGAAATCGACGCTGGGACCACTGCCAACTTTATTGCAGACAATGGCACAGTAGATTTGACCAATGTATCAGCTGGTGATAGCGTGCTAATTCAAGCCGCAGATGACATCACCCAACAGTCGACCACTGCAGTCAATGCAGGATCAACCATCAACTTCATCTCCAGCGATGGCTCAATCAACTTGACCGACATCTCGGGCAACAACATTCGAGTTCAAGCGGCGGACAGCATCACGCAGCTAGCCGGCACTGAAGTCGACGCTGACGGGGCAGTAAGCTTCATTGCCAATAATGGCGCTGTGACGTTGGCTAACGTTTCAACTGGCGATGATTTACAAATCCAAGCCACCAACGACATTACTCAGCTAGCCAACAGCGAGATCGTGGTCGGTACTTCAGCTACGGTATCGTCAACGTCCGGCGACATCCTGCTTGCCACTACCTCAGCCCAAACGATCACTGTTGTAGACCAAGCGAACTTCACCGCCAATCAAATCGAGATTGGACTCGACGGAGAACCAGCTGGCAGTGTCACTGCGACAAACGTCCTCCTTGGAAGCGTCTCCCTAAACGCTTCAACTGCAGTTTTGGTCGAAGACGACTCAACGACACTCGCCGGCAACTCGGACGTCGACAATTTATTTGTTTCTTCTAGCCAAGACATCAACAACGTCGCTAGTGCTTCGCTGGTTTCGAACAATGCTCAACTGAACGCTACCAACAATATCGTACTCGGCAATCAATTGGGCGATTCGGTCTTGCTAGATGAAGTCAGTTTGATCGCGGAAAACGTCCACTTGGAAGTCGGTGGCGATTTGGAGATCAACGGCGTCCAACCGACTGTCGCTAACACCCAACCCATCGCGACGGGAACTCAAATCGATCAAAGCTTATTCGTGATTGCCGACGGATCGGTGGAGCAAACCCAAGGCGATTTACATGCGCAGGCAATCGGCATTGAAGCAACAGAGTACGTGCATTTGACCAGTGTTGCGGCCGTCAACGATGCAATCGCCATCACTGCTGGTGGCTCTCAGTTGCTGACCGCCCCAACCCTGATCGCTACATTGGATTCCTTGGCTGCGGTGGAAAACGGCGAAGTCGATGCCGATCGACCTCAAGCGATTGCACTCGCCCATCGCGGCGACGTGAACGTCACGAACGTCACTTCGATCACTGGCAGTGATTCGTTGGCAGGCTTTAATTCGACCGATGGAAGCGTCAGTATATTTGCCGACCAGGCAATTTCGTTGCAACAAGATGTCACAGCATTCTCGCCAGTGGCGGACCCTCAAGTCACGCTCTACTCTGCAATCGGCGACGCAACTAACCCAAGCATATTTTTTGATGGTGGCGAAGCTTCCGTCACCGGACCGACAAATATTGGGGTCGTTAACAGCAACCAAGCGTTCGCAAACTTCCTCGATACCGATGGATTCCTGTTTGAGGAAACGACTCAACTGCTGACACTGAATACCGACGGAACCGTCAGCCAAGATATTGTGATTGAATACGGACAACTCGGTGAAGTTGGTTTCCGGGTTGGCATTGTTTTTGATGCTCTCAACCAGCCTTTGAACCCAATTGAAGATCTTAACCTATTTACGCCTTCCAATACCGTTGACTCCGAAGCCTTTGAAGACACTCTCTTCCAGCAGAACACGGTCGTCCGAGGATTAATTGGTGGTAACGAAGGCGGACGCGAGACGTTTTCTCAAATAGACGACTTCACCGCCCAAGCAGTAATCACCCATTTTGATAATCCGAACGTCTTCACAGACATTATCGTTCGTAACGACCAAGACATCAATCTGTTCAGCGGATCATTGGAGACTGTCGACAACTCGTTAAACGAAACAACACAACGAATTCGATCAGTATTCGACCTTCCAAGAGGTGCTGCGCCGATCCTGCCTGCGATCAATCCTATTAATTCAATCGAAGTTAGACCGACGTTTGACTTGCCATTTGATTCACCGCCACCGATAGACCAAACCAGCAGCATCTTCTCACGTCAGATCGCACCTTTCGAGGAGGGCGAACTTCGCTGGGTTCAAGTCGAAATACCGGTGGATGAACTGGAGTTGGTAGGAGACGAAATCTCACTTAGACAACCGTCCAAACTATACCCTGCCGCCGAAGACGCATCCGAGCAAGACTTTGAAAACGTTGGCGAAAACGAAACCGATCGCATCATCGGCCAAATCGAACGATCGCCTATCGCAGAACCTGGATACTGGTATCGAATCTTTAAAGCCTACGACTACCGCGGCGATGAACTGTTCTTCTACCACTACAAAACCGGCGAAGTCGATGATGCCGTTTCAGAGTTGGATGCTGGCGACGAGTCGCCCAGTGACAATGAGTCCCTACGTGACAACGAATCACTGGATGATGAAGAATCCGATAGACAAGCACCTATTTTCGATGACCAGACGAGCCTAAACGATAACCCTAACTACCCAACAACCGACTCTGAAACGACAACTGCCTCAAATTCAGTCGCCGACAATGAGCTTTTAATCGGCTTGCTGCGACGGGAGTCCGGACCAACCGCCACGACGACCGAACCTCTTCCAGCCGCCGATCTCCCAACCGTCGACCAAACTATTTTCACCGAAAGCTTCGATCATTTGTCGAGACTCAAACGAAAACTCAAACGATGCCTATAATGATATTTGCATGGCTAGTCCAAAAAGTTAACCAGACCAACGCAAGCGTTTTTTAATAATGAAATTCTGTCCCCAGTGCAATCACAAACTCGCCACCAAAGCGCCAGAAATATGTCCGGCGTGCGGTTTCGGATTGGTCACACTGGACAGCCCAACCCTTCGAAATGTCGACACGACAAAGATCGTTCAACGGGAAATAGACCTAGCAAACGCTCCGACTCTCCAGCCGACAAACGATCCATCTTCCAACAGCGAAGATGAAAATCACGACTCAAATATTGAGATCACTGACGGAGTCACCGCTGATCCCAATGACCAAACGCTGATGGCCGGCCCGATGCAAACGATGAGCCGACCGCTAAATGACAAGACCCACCATACTCCCACTGGCTCTCAACAAAAAACAATTATCGGGCGTCGTTTGCCGACAATTGTCAATCCACAAGCAGCGTTAGAGGCCGCCGAAGCATACTCGGAGGGACTGAAATCATTGATCCCTCCACGTACGATAGTGCGAAAAGAGGAAGCCGCCGACAGCTCCGACTACCAGCTGCTAAAGCGAATTGGGTCGGGCGCTTATGGCGTGGTGTTCCAAGCAAAGCAAGTCCCGCTCCAACGTCCGGTTGCGGTCAAACTGCTACAAAGTGGCGCTGAAAATGAAGAACACCAGCAGCGAATCAAGAACGAGTTCCTTCGGGAGGCCCAATTTACTGGGCGTTTGGAACACCCGAATATCGTGCCGATTCATGACATTGGCTTGACGGTCAGCCCGAAAGGGAAAGTCAATCCGTTTTATGTGATGAAAGAGATTCGCGGCG
>CAZKTR010000392.1:0-3575 GCA_964555525.1 uncultured Pirellulaceae bacterium | reverse complement strand
CCCTGCCCTGCCAGTTGATCAAACTTTGCCAGTAATGCTTGGTCGTAGTCCAACGTTTGTTGGTCGATCGGAAACATCCCGGCGCAATCACCGATGCCGAGGTTCCATTGTCCGGTCAAGCAAAACGCCAGCCAACCGCCGGGAGTGGTGATGTGTTTGGTTTGGGCGGCAAAGTCGGGATGATTGCGGATCGTCCACAGCCAACGAGCGGCAGTGATTCGTTTTGGCATTTTGACGTCAAACGCCTCGGTCAACTGTTGGCCTTCGTCTTCGTTGCGAGCGTCGCACCAGAGCCGAGCGGCTTTCAACGGCTGGTCATTTTCACCGACCAAAACCTCGCCGTGCATTTGCCCTGAGATGCCGATCGACAAAACTTCGATGTCGCTAACTTTGGTACGCAACTCGGTCATCGCGTCCACCAAGGCTTGCAGCCAGTCGCTCGGCTGTTGTTCGTAACAGCCTTCGGCCAGTCCGGAAGACATTTCATATCCGCCGTCGCCGGTAGCTAGGACTTGCATGTTTTCATCGGTGAATACGACCGAGAGACCTTGTGTGCCTGCATCAATTCCCAAATACCCTCGCGTCGCCATCGATGAATCCTCAATTAAAAGCTAATTTCTTTGCTTCCCACAGCTTATCAAAACCAACCGGTTGCCGATAAGATACCCACGGAAAAATTTTTGCCGTGACCGTTTCCTAACCCCACCGTTTGTATGTCATCGCCGATCGAAGTCGAATTCAAATTCCCTGTCGATAATCTTGCTCAACTGCGACAAACGTTGCTGGGATTGGGGGCCAAACCCGTCAATGTATCGGAGCAAGTCGACGAATACTTCAACGATCCGTTGCGGGATTTCGCGAAAATGGACATCGCGCTGCGTGTTAGGCAGTCTGACGGTAAGTTCTGGCTGACCTTCAAAGGGCCTAACTTGGACCCGTCAGCAAAGATTCGGACCGAGATCGAAACGCCGTTGGCCGATCAAGCAGCGGCCGAACAAATCAAACAAACTTTTCTCGGTATCGGTTATTTCTCGGTTGCTCGAGTGGCCAAATCGCGAGAAACGTTGGCAATGGATTGGGAAGGCCGGCACGTTGAGGTTTGCATGGACACGGTTGCCGAAGTCGGAGAGTTTGTCGAATTGGAGTTGGTTGTGGATTCGGCCGACCAGCAAGACGCCGCCAAGCAAGCATTGGAAGGGCTCGCGGCGAAGCTTGGTTTGTCGGGTTCGATTCGAACAAGCTATTTAGAATTGTTGTTGAAAAACCGAGGCGAGATTTAATTGGACAAATCACCAACGCCGGTTGACCCTGAAAACGATCCCGCTCACTCAACAAACTTTTGCCTAGGGTTGTTTTATTATTGCTGTTTAAGACTCGGGTGGATTTTTAAAACGGAAAGTATCGTGATGCCGGCAGTGCTGGACGTCATCGGAGGGTCTGCGCTGCTGGGTGGTTTTTTGCCAATGCTAAATCGGTTGGGGCAAAGTGTGCCTCCGCTTCTGGCGTCAGATTGGGTGCGAGGCAGACGACGAAAAAAATGGGTTGCAGTCGGATCATGCTTTACGATGGCCGGTTGCTTTATGACGTTGTCGTTTGGGTGGTATCTGACCAACGGAAAAACGACTTGGTATCTGCCAATTTTGTTTCTGATTATCTACGCGGTCTTTTTTACCGCCACCGGAATCAATCAACTGGTCGTCAATACATTGATTGGCAAACTAATTCGGGTTCGCCGGCGCGGTCTGTTTTCATTGTTGGGGACTGGGATTGGAGCAACTGTGGCGGTGGTGGCGGCTTATTGGCTAATGAATCGCTGGTTGCCCGCTGGAGATGTTGCCACCAGCGAGTACCGATTCGATTGGATCTTCGGCTTCACGGGCAGCATGTTCATCATCGCGGGTGTCGTTGCAGCGTTTTGGGTTGAACAGCCCGACGACGATTCCTCGCCAAGACGCAAACCGTTGCAGATTTTAGACGCGTCGCTAAAAACACTTCGCGAAGATCGTAACTTTTTACTGCTGGCGGTGATTGCTGGTTTGTTTGGAATTTGCCTGACAATATTTCCTCACTATCAGCGACTGGGCAGAGAACGCTTTGACCTAGACCTAACTGCGCTGATTCCGTGGGTGCTGGCTCAGAATATCGGAGCGGCCTTGTTTAGTATTCCCGCTGGCTGGGTTGCCGATCGGTTGGGGGTGCGAGTCGTTTTGCGAACGATGTTGTTTTTGGTTTGTGTAATACCGTTGGCTGCACTTGGGTTGGCGTTGCAACCCGAAGCTGGAAAAATCTGGTACACGCTGGTGTTTGGGATGCTGGGAATTACGCCAGTGACGATGCGGATGTTTAACTACTATACGCTCGAGATCACCGACTCAGCGAACCATCCTAAGTACCTAAGTACGCTCAGCTTGGCGATGGCCGTACCACCGTTTTTCTTGAGCGTGTTTTTCGGTTGGCTGGTCGATGAGGTTAGCTTTGAGTTTGTGTTTTTGTTGGTTGTTGTGTGCTTGTTGGTTGGCTGGGTGCTAACGTTTTGGCTGCAAGAACCTCGCGACGAAAATGAGGCGAGTTAACAGCTAGCTTAAACAGGTTGCTTTTTTCGGCGTGCTAACACACCCATGAACAGAACCGCACACAGGGAAACACTGTTAGGCTCGGGAACTGCAGAGGATGACGTTACCAAAAATGAGCCTGTCGTGGGGCTGACTCTGTCAACAGCGACTTCAATTGATTGGCTTGCACTGGGAGATGTATTTTCAATTATACTGACGATTTGAATGTCTCCCAACGGTCCAAGATCTGCAGATAATCCGGTTGAAAAATCGGAACCGAATAAATTAGTCGCCACATCTAACAAGGCGGTCAATCTAGGTGTTCCTGGTGGAGTCGCCGGTGAGTTGTAATTACTCACGAGACTCTCAATCTCGTCGAAGGTTGCGTACCTGAACCCTTCGAACTCACCACCACTACCCAACTGTGAAGATACGTCTTGGAACGATCTTCCCAACGTATCTTCTAAATCGAGAAAGTCCAAGCCTTGGACCGTGTCACGGGTGAGCGTACCTGGGCCGAAGATATCACTATCGATCTCGATTACCTGGGCAGATATGGGCGAACTGAAAAGGACACAAAGTGCTAGAAAACTAAGTGCTAAAGAACTAGAACAACGTGTTAATGACTTGAACAAAATGTAATCCTTGGTAGTGAAACGAGATCAGGCAGAATTGAATTTCTGAGGCGAAAAAGACCGTGCAATTTACGGTTGTTAGTTATTTAATCATTTGTATTGGTTTAACTTTACTCGGTTAGCGTCGTTGGACAGTATAAGCGTTCCCATTAAAAATCCTATTTTAACAAGACGTCAAAACGCAAAGCAAGCAATTAAGCAAGAATAATAACAAAAACAATGGCCGAAAGTATGGATGAAACCTCAGCCAAACCAGTGTTGGCAGCCTGAAAGCTAAAGAATGCGAGACCTTCGCTCTTCAAAGCTGTGACTGGGCTCGTCAGAGTTGTTGCATGTTGTGTCGGTTGATTGCCTTGCTGAATACCGTTGCGCAAAAAAACGTGTAGTC
>CAZKTR010000391.1:0-3597 GCA_964555525.1 uncultured Pirellulaceae bacterium | reverse complement strand
TGAAATAAAGCTCTCGATCCATGATTCGGTTGTCTCGTGAAACTCGATTTGCATTGGTACCGCCGGGTGCGACTGATACCGGTCCGCATAAAAACAGTTGGGCTGGCTGGCCAGCAACCGATTTGATCGCACCGCAACTTCGCTTGCAACTAATCATCGCTGGAACCGCAGACGTAGAAACTGGCTATCTGTGTAACATCAAAGTCATCGACGAGATGTTCCGCGACATCGTCATCAACGACTTGGCTGCGAGCGACACGCAACCCATGTCGGCTGAAACGATGCTGAACATCACTTGGCAACGAACGCTTGAACGATGGCCGTCGTATGTGAACGGCCCCACCGCCTTTGCCGCAACACCTACGCCGACGATTCAATCGTTGCACCTACACCAATCGCCATACCTGAGCTACGCTCGCCACGCCAACGCCGCTTCTCATTCACAGGTCAAGACCATGACTCAATCAACACTGACTCACCAATTTGAGTTCTCTGCCGCTCACCGTCTACACTGCGATCACTTATCCGACGAACAAAATCGAGAACTATTTAGCAAATGCAACAACCCAGCCGGTCACGGTCACAACTACGTTGTCGAGGTTTCGATCTCGCAAAACCCGGCCGACCAAACGCTACCCATCGGATTGGCTCAAGTAATCGAAACGGTCAATAAACTGGTCATCGACAAGCTAGACCACAAACACTTGAACGTTGACATCGAGTACTTTGCGACGGTCAATCCGACCGTCGAAAATATTTCAACGGCGATCTTTGGCTGGCTGGACGGTCGGTTTGACGCCGCTCAATTGCAGTCGGTCAAAGTGTTTGAAACGCCCAAGACATGGGCCGAGTGTTGTCGGACGATGTAGTTAGGCTTCCCTTGGCTTAAGGCCAGCGTGAGGATGCAAGTGACTTGCCGGGACGCGGCAGAGCCACAAATGCAGTGCGTTCCAAGGCAGAGCCTTGGAACGAGAGACCTCCGGTCTCCAGCCTAATTACCCAAAGGCAGCTGAGCCTGCAGAGCCGGAACCGCTGAATTACCACCAGTGATCGGGGCGCGATCCATATGGATCACCATCGATACTTGGCTGAACGGACGAAGCATCCACGAATTCCCTTCGCGGCGATTCTGAACCTTGATTTTGACTTGATACTCTTCAGCACTCACGTATTCAAGTGAAACCTGGTCGATCTTTCCTTCAAACGTTTCTTCGCCGTTAGCTGTCTTGAGTGTAACGGTCACCGGGCGATTTTCTGCGTCGGCAGCATTGAGACTCTTTGCATTCAAACTGGCCTGCACCCACATCTGATCCATCCGCGCCAAACGTATGACATCGTCACCAATGTTAACGTACTCCTGAGGCTTTTTGATGATGTCAACCACGTAGGCGTCGTAGTTCGAGCGAAGCGTATGTCGAGCGATCCGTTGCTTGACAGAATCCATCCCCGCCAACTCAACCTTCGCCTCACCAAATGCCATTTCGCGATCATTGTTGGCTTTGTCCAATTTTAGTGATGCGATTTCACGTTGAAAACGAGACTCCATCACCTCTGATTCTGAACGCGACCCGGTGCTTCGTAGCCGCTTATTCTTTTCGTAAACTTTACGGGCGAGCTCGTATTCCTTTTGAGCCGCCAAGATCGAAGTCGTATCCTTGGCCGCTTGAAACGCGTTTTGGTAACGCAGCTTGGCCCTGTCAAGCTCGTAGTGCGGCAACGAGTCATCGATCTGGCCTACGATCGTACCGGCAGTAATGAACTGGCCTTCTTGAACATTGATGGTGGTAATCGCCCCGGCTTCAAGAGCCGGCAGCATAATGTCATCCACGAACTCAATGCTGCAATACGGTACATTGATTTTATCGTCGCTGT
This sequence comes from uncultured Pirellulaceae bacterium, assembly GCA_964555525.1. Classification (GTDB taxonomy): domain Bacteria; phylum Planctomycetota; class Planctomycetia; order Pirellulales; family Pirellulaceae; genus Mariniblastus. Next base: position 1,725 of record CAZKTR010000391.1, on the reverse strand, counting down.
CCCGATCACTAGTTGAATTAGCTTGAGTTGACTGTGGACTACGAAGGCCCGGAAATGCCTCTGCCGTTGGCGCCGTTTGGACAGGTGCAAATTTAGTTGACGGTGTTGGACGACTGACTGGTGGAGTCGTCGACGGCCCATGTGAAAACTTCGGAGGCGGTAGCTGACCACGATTGCTCAACGGAGCAAAACTGTTGTCCGACTGACCTTGAACACTGGTGTTGCTCAATACGCAAACAACCAATGCAAGCAGACCAGCGACAGACCACCTCTGATAACGAAATTCAACTTCGGAAAAAAAAGTTAGCGTTTCCATTTGCTTCAGCCAAACAAGTTTAAAAGGGAAAGTAAAACGTAGAACATGAATGAGTTTACCTAAGTCTTAAAATCGGCTTTTGGAATTGATAGGTTTAGGCAACCGTTAAAATCCTCAAAAAGCACCTCTAGGGGCAGCAATATGAGCTAGCAACAGCCTCGCCTTGCCCTTTGACGCCACACAGAAACCCCCAGTCTACCTAGTCCGCCACGATCTTGCAGGTGCTCATTGGGGACAACAGCCCTTTTTCCTGCTGCGTAATAAATCGGCATGCAGCAATTTGGCGGACCCTCCCCCTGCCGCCTCAAATTTGGGCTCTGGAGAATCCGAAATACAAGCTCGACGCGCAAGCGAGTGCATTTTTACGAATCTTGTTATGCACTTGCTTGCGCCGCGAGCTTGTAGCTTGTATTTCGAATTACAGATCGATCGAAGAATCACTGGCGTTTTGGTTGCGGAGTTGGTCCATCAGCAAGCTGACTGCTCGACCGTAGTTTCGGATAGCCGCAGAGTGATCTTTCTTACTAGTCGCGGCTTCAGCACCTTTGATCAATTTTTCCAGTGCCGCCCAATCGATGGCCCACTTTTCTTTTTGGGCACCTGCTTTGACTTTGCCAATCATCTTGGCCAACTGCTTGCCAAACTGTTCCCCAGAAGAGCATGGCATTCGCATATAGGGGCCGCGCCCAAATGGCTTCGAAGGAATCGACGAAGCACTATCGCCCCCAAAAGATCTAATGATGCCCAAAATCGCGAACACCAAAGCAGCAACCGCTGGCGCGATTGCCAACCAACTATTCACCAAACAGAACAGTAGAATTGCCAACAAAACTGAAACCGCCAAGGCAACCCAAATCCATGTTGGGGCTCCAGCAGACTTGTTTTTCTTGCGGTCAACCGCCGCAACGCCAGCTTGCGTTGTTGCGATTTGCGGATGAGTCACCTTCACAATGACCACGGTAATATTGTCAGGGCCGCCACGTAGGTTCGCTAAATCAACCATTACTTTGGCGGCTTCTTTAGGTGGCATGTTGCCAAGCAGCGAACCGATCTCTGAGTCCTCGATCACGGCTGTCAAACCATCACTACATAGCAAAAACGTGTCACCGACCTGAACCGGAAACGGCCCCTCTAAGTCAACCTTGCACTCAGCAAAAGGCCCCAGCGATCGAGTGATCACGTTCTTAGGCACCTTGCCTTGTTTTTCTTCTTCCTCGGTCAGCTGCCCGGCCGCTTTCATTTCCCACACCAAACTATGATCAAACGTCAATTGTTCGATCTTGTTTTGCGAGTAACGGTAGACCCGACTGTCACCAATATGAGCAATCACGGCGCCTTGAGGCAAAATGTTCAGGACACTGCAAGTCGTGCCCATGTTGTGGAACTCTTCGTTGGCTTGTCCACGCTGA
>CAZKTR010000390.1:0-3609 GCA_964555525.1 uncultured Pirellulaceae bacterium | reverse complement strand
GTGATGAACTCACGACGATTTGAAATCGCTTTGAGTTTTTCGGCCGCTGGATCGTCGGATTCAGAGCCCGAGGGTTGCGAATTGTCTGCAGATTGATTCATAGTCAACGTTGTAGAATGGTTTAGTCTGGATCATAATACCAAACTGGAGAAAAAATTATGCCCCTGCAATCCAAACGATACTGTCTAGTTTTAATCATACTGGTATCAATCTGTGCCAGCGCGCATGGGCAAACCTCGGAAACCCAACCGACACGAAGGATTAAGCGAGTCGCCAAGCCGGTGTTTAAGGGCGATCAAGGCGAAGGCGTTTTCTTCAAAGATGTGTTTGAGGAAGCATTGGTTGGCAAGCGACCGCCGGTGCCATCGGCTAGTTCTCTCGCGTCCAACGCGAGCGCTGGTGCGGATGATTCGGCTGGTAAAACTTGGTCGCGTTTGATTTCGGCAGCGACTCTTGAAGATGAAGTCAAATCACTGCAGCAGAATCTTAGTCGTGATTTGACAACGGCAAGTCGCTTTCGCAGTGATCATACTAAAATCCAAAAGTCGTTTGAGCAGCTGTCTTTGATGTTTGGAGTGATTCGTGAGTATGACGCGAAGGTGCGTTGGAAAGCCGATGCCGCGGTTGCTCAACGGTCCTTTGAAACGGCGGCAGTGGCCGCGCGGGCCGGAGACGAAACCGGTTTTGCCAGCAGTATGCGGAGTACGGAAGATTTAGTGCAACTGGTACGAGGGGATCGTTTTCCAGGGAAAGCAAAGCCACCTGAGAAGTTGGATTGGTCGAGCGTGACGGGACACTCGCCGATCATGAAACGGTTGCAAGAGTTGCAAGACGAGGTCAAGGCGGCGACCTCGAATGAGAAGGAGTTTAAAAAGCAACAGCCGCGGATCGTTCACACTGCGGAATTGATCGCGTTGCTGGCCGAGGCCGTTCAGCAAGAGGACATGGACTACGCGGACGATGAAGACTATGTAGCGTATGCGAAACAAATGAGCGCCGCGGCCAGTGCTGCTGCGAAAGCGAGTCGCAATAATAATTACCAGAGTCTAAGCACTGCGATAAATGGTGTCGGGCAGAGCTGTGCAGCGTGTCATGGGGATTTCAGGTAGCAGGTGGCGACGGTCGGTGCTTCCAGCCGGTCTTATGCGCTGGGCCGATGGGAAACGGTAAGCAATGAGACCAGCCAGACAGAGAACGGTGACTCGTAGTAACGTTTCACAACCACGAAATACACGAACTACACGAAAATCAAATAACCCAAAACCATTTGATCCGAGATCCTTAAACTATGATCCGGACTTTCGTGTGTTTAGTGTATTTCGTGGTTGTTAATTCTAACTGTCGCGAATGAAAAAAAGTGTTATCGCTCCGCCCGCGCGTATGACAGGCCGGAGGCAACTGTCGCCACCTTTTTCTACTTCGTTTGGTCTTGTTGCATTTGCTTCAATTCTTCGGGCGTCTTGATCTTGTCCGCAAATGCTGCCTTGAGCTTCTTGATCTTGGATGGAATCGTATATTGGCAATAGCTGCTGCCTGGATTATTGGCGAAGTAATTTTGATGGTAATTCTCGGCGACCCAGAATTTTTTGGCTGGTTCAATGACGGTTACGACAGGTTTGCCGAAAACGTTTTGATCGTTCAGCTTCTTTTTGTAGTTGGCGGATTTCGTTTTCTGGTTTTCGTCGTGGTAGAAAACGGCCGAGCGATACTGTGGGCCTTCATCGCCGCCTTGTCGGTCCATCGTCGTTGGGTCGTGAGTTTTCCAGTGGACGTGGAGCAAGTCTTCAAACCGGATCACGGACGGATCAAATTCGATTTGAATGACTTCGACGTGGCCTGTCTGTTTGTCACAAACCTGTTCGTAGGTTGGGTTTTCAACATGGCCACCCATGTAGCCTGATTTAACGGACTTCACACCTTTAAGCTGTTGAAAGACGGCTTCGGTGCACCAGAAGCATCCGCCGCCGAAAGTTGCAGTTTCCACTTTTTTAGTTCCTTCAGTATTGTTTTCCGCGTCGGTTGACGGCGCAGGCGCGTCAGGAGCGGGGAAGTTTTCAATTTGTGTGACTGGTGTTTGGCAACCAATCAGCAGTGTCAGTAACAAACAAGCTGTGAGGATCAGCGAATGAGCTGCCGTAGACATGCGGGTGATTGAATAACGAATCATTGATAAGTTCCGGCTGGTGGATGAGTTGGTTGATTATTGCGGTCGAATGGATTCTAGGAGTTGCTAAAGTCGCTGTTGACTCCATATCAACTGTCATAGAATCTGACGCCGTTGAACCGTTATTCTTACTACCAAACCAGGATTGAGCTCTCGACTCAACTATTACATTAAGTGTAGCCGGTGTCGCCAGACTTCGGGATGTGGCTGACCAAGGCCTGAACTCTGGTGAGCCCAGCTACGATCGGCTAATCGAATTTCGCTCGCATCCGTTGTACCATTTTCTCAATGGAGGCTTTTTCAGCGGGAGAATCGACGATCTCAATCGCTCGGTTTTCGACAAGGCGGGCTTGGCGATTGCGGTTGAGTTTTCGCATCAAAATCGATTTCTGTAGCAACGCATCGGCTCGCAAGTCTGCTGGGACCGCTTTGTTTTCGGCGAAATCGTCGAGTGTTATAAGAGCCTTGTCTTGCTGTTCAGAGTCAAATAAGCAGTCGGATTTGGCAGCTACCAGTTCAATCAATAAGTCGTAGTTGCTGGGAGTTACAGCAATGCCGGATTCGAACGTTTTGATCGCTTCGGCCGCTTGGTTTACTTTGGCCTGAAGTTCACCTTTGGCTAAAAACAGGTAGCCGGCGTCGCTGCTAGCGGGATTTTCTGCGGCAGCGATTTGTTTGTCCAACAGCTTGATCGCCGCATCAAAGTCAGTTTCGGAAAGCAAGTAGGCCTTCTTGGCAACGAGGCGCTGACGAGTTCCAGCGGTGAGGCCTTCGAGCGAAATCATGCGATCTAAAATTTTGGCACCGCTATCGGCGTCGTTGGTTTCACGAGCGAGATTGAGTTTGATTTGTAGGATGCTCAAGCGTTCAGAATCGCTAAACTCGAATTCATTAAGCACATCGTCGATGAATTTCATGGTTTGCTTGGGATCGTCTAATCGAGATCGTACCAGCAAGTCGGCAAGGATGACTTTACGCATTTCTGCGTCCGCGTCGGCGTTCCATTTCGCTCGTAGGCCAAGTGTATTTTTTTCGTCGATCTTGACGATCTCTTCGATGATGTCGGCGTAGTAGATGGTGGCGACGTCTTCGCTAAGACCCGCGATGGCGGTGTCCAGTAATTTCGCGCGTTCGTCGCCAGTTTTGTCTTTTGCGGCGGCGAGGTTTTCATCGCGTTTGATGCGTAGCTGTTTCGCATCGGTCATCAGTTGGATGTAGTTTTCTGGTCCACCGGCTTGGTAGCCAGAAAACGCAAACGGCTTAAGGTCTTTGTCGACCATGATGACGGTTGGGTAGCCCGAGATTGCGAACTTGGCCGCGAGCGCGTCGTTTTGTTGCTTTAGTTTTTGTGGCAGTTCTTTATTCTTTGGAAAGTCCAACATGACCAAGACGAACTGATCGCTGACGCCGTCTAAAAACTCTTGTTGTGAAAACACTTCGGATTC
>CAZKTR010000389.1:0-3621 GCA_964555525.1 uncultured Pirellulaceae bacterium | reverse complement strand
TCTACGGCCGAGGAGATTATGTCGAACGAGCCAAGCTGATGATGCTGATGCTACGGCACTTGCAGATCGACTCGGTAATGCTAGCCACTGGAGAAACCGTCAAACCTTGGGCCGTTGCGGTGAATATTGGTGATGACTACTACTTATTCGATACAAAACTTGGCTTGCCAATTCCCGGCGAAAAGCTGGGCTCAATTGCGACCTTGGCGATGGTACAAAAGACCCCCAAGCTCCTAACTAACTTGGACCTATCAACTGACGAATCACTCGCCGACAACACCAAGTACTGGGTCCGACCGGACGACTTAAAGTCACTCACTGCCCTGCTGTACGCTTCACCAGATTCTGCCTCCAAACGCATGAAAGCCTTGCAAGGCGACCTAGATGTAGAGCTCCGTAAATCGATATCCCAAGCGTCCAACAAATCCGACAACAGCGAAACCGAAAGCTCGCTAAAGGCAACCGGTAACAACCGAATGCTAATCTCCTATGGCTTGGATCAAACCAAAGAACGCTTACCAAAAGTCGATGGCGTTACGTTTGAGCCATGGGACATCGCTTTCAAGACACACCAGTACCGTGGCGTTATTCGCACGGCGGTTGAGCGTGGCTCCAGCGAAGATAACGAGAAACTCGGCTGGTTCTATCGAACCGAAGCTTATGTGAACGGCTTCCGCCCCTACCGCACCGCTCGTGGCCGGTTCTTCAAAGCGAAATTCCAAGTGGTCGAAGACAAACGCAGCTTGAACGCCCTGCAAGGCTGGAAGAACCAAATGTTCTCCGACGACGACATTGGCGACTTAAGCTCCGATGCTGACATGCAGCGGTTGCATGGCATTCGTCAAGAAAACCAAGACAGCCAAGCCTTCGCCAACATGCTCTCAAGCGTGCAGTCACAAATGCGATTGATCCGCATCGACGCCAAACTGTTCATGGCCCAGTGCCTGTTCGACAATGCTAACGAAGGCGGAATTCGCGGTTGGCTGGAAGACTTGAAAGCCAATAGCTCCGACGACCCCGTCGACGACAACGGCCGCTGGAACGACGGCGTCAACTATTTGCTGTCTCGGTCTTTCGAATCACAAAAACTGTACGACGAAGCGATCGAAGCTTACCAACAGGAAGGCCTCAACCAATCCCACGGTAACATCCTACGCTCTCGATTGCTTAAGCAGCTGATCAAAAAATACTACGCAGCCGAATAGGTTTGCTACCCGATGCGACCGCTAGCGAGAAACCAATCAGCGCAGCTTAATAAACCAACAAACTCGCAAACTTGAAAAACCGACCCAACCAAAACCCAACAGAAATCCGCACCACCATCCGAGAATCTCGGCAAGCGGTGCCGCCGCCTTACGCCAGACAAGCCGCGGCGAAATTTGTCGAGCTACTCGTCGAACTCGAGTGGTACAAAAATGCAAACCGAATTGCGGCTTACCTTCCTTTCAACGGCGAGGCTGATCCGCTGCCGCTAATGGACCGAACACTCATCGATGGCAAACAGATCTTCGTTCCGGTCATTGTGGACAAGTCCGCACCGTTGAGGTTTGAAGTGTGGACCCGAGAAACAAAAGTTACTCAAAACAAATTCCACATCCGTGAACCAAACGCTTCGGAAACTTCGATTGATCCTGCGGAACTGGATCTCGTGATCACTCCATTGGTTGCCTTTGATGGACAGCGAAATCGACTGGGAGTTGGTGGCGGCTACTACGACCGCACCTTCGCCTTTCTCAATGACGTCGCCACCGCCGACCGTCGTCCTCTTCTTGTTGGACTGGGATACGAATTGCAACGAATCAAAAAAATTGATTCGAAAAAACACGACGTCAAGCTCGACGCAGTCGTGACCGAAACCGGAGTCCTCTTCTAGGTGGCGACGGTGCTTCCAGCGCTTTCAACCGGTCTTGTCCAGTTTAACGACGAGCCGGAAGGCGACCGCGTCAGGGCCACCCAAAATAACTCCGCACTAATCAAACTCAGCGTTTCAACCAATATTGCGCACCCCCAACAACCCTACTCCGCCACACCAAAACAGAACAAGTGCTTCTCACCGCGAACAAGAACACGGTTCCCAAACACGATTGGCGATCCGATCACGGACTCACCCAAATCATTCGTCGACCCGAGCTCAAACTTTCCATCGCCAACCTTGATCGTAAACACGACCCCGTCCTCTCGAGGAGCATAAATCATCCCGTCGGCCATTAACGGCGACGAGTAAAACTTGCTGCGGCTTTTTGGCAGCTTACCCTCCCAAATGGTTTCGCCGGTTTTCGGATCGAAACATTCTACTTGGCCTTGATCTCGCACCATGTAAATTTGCTCGTCTCGCACACAAGGCGTTGGCACAAACGTACTCGCGTCTTCCCGCATCCACTGATGAGCCGTTTCGGTTTGGTCGCCTTTACCCGTCATTTTCACCCCGTGCAAAATCGGCTTGCGTTTATCGTTACGCCCCGAGGGAACCACGATCATGTCGCCCACCAAAACGGGACTAGCAACCGACGGCCAAAGTTTGACTTGCTTCAAATTAAAACCGCCGCAAGACCAAGTCACCTTGCCATCAGACGCATTGTGCAACGTCAAATGCTCGGCACCCCAAACCAAAATCGACTCCACACCCGCGTGATCGATCACCATCGGCGTTGCATAGCCTTGATCGCCCTCCTTGGGCGTCTTGTAATTGCGGTCCACTTTCCAAGCCAACTCACCAGTCTGCTTATCAAACGCGGCCAACCACGATCCGCCTTCGCAAATCCGAGCCATGATGACGTACTTTTCGGTCAGCACTGGCGACGTGCCATGACTCCAATACATTTTGGCCGGACCGTATTCCTTGACCAAATCGATATCCCAACGCTTCGAACCATCCAGTTCGACCGCCGCCAACGTACCGCTCTTGAAATACGCAAACACTCTCTGCCCGTCCGAAACCGGCGAAGCATTGCTACCGGATCCATTGCGATGTCGGCCTGGGTTTTCTTTGCCAAAGCTAGTAGCCCACTTTTCTTTTCCGGCGGCATTGATGCAAAGGATCGTATCCTTTCCTTCTTCGGGAGCGGTCAAATAAACCGAATCAGCGACTGTGATTGGTGTTGAACAGCCAGTACCCGGCAACGCAACCTTCCATTGAAGCTCTTTGGGGCTCAACGCTCGCGGTAGACTGGTTTGGGTTGAACTTCCATTTTGCGAGGGCCCTCGCCAATTCAACCAATCACTCGAAGTCGAAACCGGCTCTGCCTGAACAACCGGCTCCGTTTCAGCAACCGATCCCGATTGCGCGAACGCGGATTGAAGGCTGATTGCAACAGTAAACAAAGCCAACGAAAGTTTTAACACCATGATTCATTCCAGTCAGTCGAGAGATCGATGAAGTTTCGAAGCTGGTATTATGGCATTGAAACCACCAATTACCAGCTTTGGAAAATCATTTCATCCAAACTCACACAATGAAAACCCGCCGCGTTAGCAAAGAACCGCGCGAGAAATCTCGCTTCGTGGATAAGCCAACATTCCAGTCCATTTGCGTTCATTCACGGTTTTCAAATACAACTGGCTGCAAACAAAACCACTATCGCCATTTAAAAGTCTGCTCAGACAATCGCTCGAACGCATCGA
>CAZKTR010000388.1:0-3625 GCA_964555525.1 uncultured Pirellulaceae bacterium | reverse complement strand
GCGTGCGGCACACATAAAAGTCGGCGCCACTCCAGCCTAGTGTCTGGCTTTTCAGGAAGAGCCTGCACTCTGACGAGATGCAGCTACATTCTAAATTCAACCACGAAATACATATACGACACGAAATTTCCCAATCCAACTTTTCGTTTGTTTCCTGTCTTTCGTGGTATAAAAAAGCGGTCCGCTTATACTGATCTACCAGTCGGCTAAATCGAGACCCTAAACAAAGCGAAAATCAATGTTGCAATTTTCAGTTCGCTCAGTGTTTCTCACGACAACTGCAATCGTGGCAATGATCGTGTTATTGATGATCATGTTATTGAAATACGGTGCGATAACACGTTCCGACGGTGTTGGTACACAGTTGATAACGCTCACATCAATCCCTAGTAACACAAACCACATTGATTACGTCCTACTTCACGCAAACCAACCACATCAACTTGTTGCCAAAGCACTTCGTTCAAATGACAATTCAGCGGTACATCAATACGTTGATTTGGCCCAAGTAAACTCGTTGAAGCCAAAAGGAAAAGAAGCTGAAATTTCGATAAGCCAACAATGGTCTACGACCGAACGGACCCTTACGAAACAAAGGCTAAATTACACTCAAACTTACCAGCACCTCGTGTTGAATCTACGCTCAACCGACGGCAACTCCAAGCAATACACGATTGACTTGCCAATCTTCTGTGAAAACACCTCGATTGATCTATCAAAGTCCCCCCAATGAAATTTTCAGCAGTCCTTTTACTGATAGCCGGCCCCGCCCGGAATAAATGCGGTAAATCGTAGCAAATGGGCGAACTTTGGCTTGATACCTAAAAAATCTATTTTTTTATCCGTGACGATCACTCCTATTTTGCAACACAGGGGTGACATGAAGATGACAACTGCGTGGAGCATTCAAATCGATTAATCGCTTAGGAGAAAAAATGAGAAATTTCACTTGGGGTTGCAGCCGCCTCGTTTTTTTAGCTTTCATACTGTTGAACTGCTTTAGTCTCAAATCGCTTGCTGCACAATCAATCGTAATCGATCAGCTTCAACAGCTAGACAATGGCTTTGCGCTTTTCAACACTGCGGCAAGTGAACGAGCACAAACGTTCACTGTTGGCCAGACTGGTTTTTTGGACAGCATCGACGTGAGTTTGTTCACAAGGCCCTCAGCTACAAATGACGTGGATTTTTCCTACTCACTGTTTTCAGTAGCAGATAACGGACTCCCTGACAGCTCGAGTCTCACAACCGGAAGCTCGACCGTTACGTCGGGGTTTGAAGGTTTCGTAACCCTAGATTTTTCCTCGCTAGACCTTGCCGTCTCGCCTGGAGATAGACTAGCGATTGGCCTCTCGGGGCAATTGATAGGCTGGGACATTGGCGGCTTGAACTCACCGAACGACCCATATGCTGACGGATCATTTTTTTATAGACGTTTACCGGACGCTACATGGGCCGAAAACCCACCCTCGTATACTAGTAACACCGACGCAGTTTTTGTAACTCGTGTGCGTACAGTGGCGGTACCCGAGCCAAACTTATCTTGCAGTTTGGTGGTTTTTTCATTGCTACTTGGTGTACCTAGACGGCGCTAGTAGCCAGCCATCTTGCCCAAGCGCATTACTCGCCGAAGGGAATTGCCTTCCATGGCAATACCCTTTTAGCAATCACGCGGTGGAAACTACTTAGCAGCTTCTTCAGCTTGCTTTTTCATAGCTTCCATTTGCATTTTCCGCTTCTCTTCTTGCATCTTTTTCATTTCCATTGCTTTAGCCCGAGCATCTTGGGCTTTGGCTTTCAGATCTGCGACACGTTTTTCTTCCATCTTGTATCGCGTATTCATATCTTCAAGCTCGGTTTGATGATTTTTGATCTGCTGGCCTAAACTAGCAAGTTGCTGCTCACCCAGTGCCACAGCTCGGTCAAAAGGCCCGGCTTCAGGAACGGTACTGGCTTTGATAATCTCTGCCATGGTCATCAAGTTGCACTGAACTTCTTTCTCTTCGCCTTCGACAAGCTTGGTCAACTTGATCGACGTTCCAGACTTCATTCCCGCGACCATTGCCTTAAGAGCTGCGGAACTTTGAATAGGTGAACCGTTGGCCTTGACCACAATGTCTCCAGAATTCAAACCGGCATTTTGCGCGGGACCGTTCGTAAACACAGAACGAACTCTAACACCGGTACCGGCGTCATCAAAATTGGCCCCCAAGCTTGCCTGAGCCTTTTGCGCATCGGTCAGTTCAACGTTGAAATAAGTTGGCTCTGGAGCTGCATAACGCATTTGAGAGCCCTGCGGCACAACACGTGTTTGAGAGCCCTGTGGCACAACACGAGGTTGCGATCCCTGGATCACACGGCCACCCTGATAAATGACTTGAGCGTTAGCTACGCACGATGTTGCGATAATGATTGCTGCCAATGCGGCCGCGTTGATCAATAGGTTTTTAATTTTCATGATTCTCTATTTCAAAATTGTGGGCTGAACCCATGAGGGCTTCGACTAGTAGTTTCTAAGATGATGGACTCATTCGATCAATTGATTGACCACTTGTCAATTTGTTCTAAACGAAATTGGCTTTTTTGGCATCTAGAGTCGTTTCAAACGCCACTCTTTGCTCGAAAAAACGCGTATATTTTAAGTACCACACGGCAAAGTAGGCCGACGAGGAATAGGTGTAAAGCGACGGATACTGACTCCAATCGAGGCCTTCAACTACGATGATTTACCACTCGCGAAAACTACGCAGAGACTCCTGAAGATTCGCCCCCCCTTCAGATATGCGTGTAGCTGAAAGAAGAGGATCGACGGGTCTTGCTCTATCAGGACGACACTGCAGATGCGCGAATTGAAAAATCCGCGATATATTTTATCGCATGTCGCAATGGCTAAGAACAAAATGCTAAATGCAACAAAAACCCAAACTCGCAGCCCGATTCCTATAAATCTCTAGTGCGCAGTGTTGTTTTTGAGATCGGTGGACTCAACACGAGCCTCATTGGAATCGGTTTCATGCTATGGGATTGATTTCAAATAAAATGCTTGATTTGTATAACCGGGACAGACACAATTGTCGTTGGTGGTCTGTCAGTCGGCGAGGCCACCAAGGATGTTAGCGATTCGTCAAACATCGATGTGATACAGCTAACTCACGAGTTACGCCGTTTATTTAGAAATCAGATTTTAGAGTCAGATTTTGTTTGCCTTGGCTTTAGTAGCCTTGGCCTATACTCCTCATCACACGTTGTGGTACATAAGGAAGTTCCCACCGGAGATACTAAGACCGGTCGGCGAATTCAGAACGCATAGTAAAGCTGCAGTAGCAGTAGAAAGATTTAGGGAATGATGCTTCGGTACATTTTAGTTTTAGCAACAGTGGGCAGCGTGATTTTTGGCGCGAAGCAAACGAGAGCGCAGATAGTTGTCAGCGAGGAGAATCTCGTCGCCGTTAGTCAAACGAACTCGACCACCGGGTTCTTCGACTCAAGCAGCGGCACACGTGAGGTGGTTTTCAACGCGGAGGATTTCAGTGGCACCACGGGGATTGTCACCGATGTGGACATCTCCATCTCGTTTGCCAAGAGCGACAACAATTCTTTCGTTCCTCAGGGCGGGCAACTGGGC
>CAZKTR010000387.1:0-3640 GCA_964555525.1 uncultured Pirellulaceae bacterium | reverse complement strand
TACTATGCCTCATCCCGAGGTCTGGCGACTCCGGCTACGGATTCCGCCTAAAGGCGGTACTACAAACACTCGGCGTAAAAAATGTAGGCCTAAGAACGAAAGGCGACTTTCGATTTATTGAACGGGTGAATTCGGCATTGACGTCGAGTCGATAGAAATCGTGATCGGCATTTGTGCTTTCGCAAAGCAATTTTCCCAATCGTAATCCACGGGCTGAGGCCGGCCGAAATAAAAGCCTTGCAGCATATCCGCCCCAAACATAAGCGCGTTTGACGCTTCTTCTTCTGTTTCAATCCCTTCAACGATCGTGAAGAAACCGAGTTCACGCAGAAGACTTAAAACGGATTTGAGCAAACGCGAATTCCCGATCAACGACTTATCGATTTTTACAAAATCGTTTGGCAAGTCGCAGATCCTACCCAAATTCGAGTAACCACTACCAAAGTCGTCGATCATGGTCCGTACGCCCATCCGTTTTAGCTTGTCGAACACGGATTTCGCGATTGCTTTTTCGATATTGGCATCTTGTTCAGTTAACTCAAAGGCAAGCCGATTCGGTTTAACTCCCGTACGGCGAATAATCGCTTCCACGTTTTCGCAAAAGCTCTTGTCCAGAATTTGCTTGTACGTCAAATTGACCGAAACGTATTGCTCTTCTTCCAACCCCACTAAAAAATCACAAGCAGATTCGATAATCTTGTAGCCGAATGGAACAATGCCGCCGTTATTATTTAGGATCGGGATGAACTCTACGGGCGAAATACTCTTTCCGTCTAGATTCCAGCGTGCCAGCGACTCAAAACCGCGGATCCGAAAGCTAGTGCCATCATGAGAAACGATAGGCTGGTAGTACTGCTCAATTTCACTACCAGATTCTGAAAAATTCAGAGCCCATTCGATCTTTCGTCGACGATCGAGTTCGTCGCCAAATTCCGTACAAAAGAATCTAGCCGACGAACAAGGGGCGATTCCCTCACTTCGTTTATGGCGTTTAGCTTCATACATCGCAAAATCGGCATTGCGAATCAACTCCGCTCCCGTGCCTCCGTCTTGCGGGTAAAGCGAAACTCCGATGCTGCAGGAAACGTTCCAGTTCGCCCCTCCGTAGCTGATCGGCTCTCTGAATGAATCAACAACTCGCTCGACGACTTGAGTTGCCGTGTCAACATTTGTATTTGGCAGCAAAATTAAAAACTCATCCCCACCGACCCGAGCAATCTTCGAATCTCCTCTCAACTGATTTCGTAATCGCTGACTACTGGCCTTAAGGATTTCATCGCCGGCAAGGTGCCCCGCAGTATCGTTAATTACTTTGAAACCATTCAAGTCAATAAACAATACTGAAAACTGATTTTCCTGATCAGCTGCAGTCAAAATCAATTCCGAAAGGTCGGACTCAAACTTGAGTCGATTCGATAGCCCCGTTAACGCATCGGTATGAGCAATCAAAGACAGATGGTTTACCGCATCTTCCAACTGAGTTTGAGCTGCATTGAGTTCGGTAATGTCGTGCACGGTGCCAACAAGAAGCAGCTCACCTGATGATGTCGTAATGATATTCTTTGTTGTCCGAAGCGCTTTACTGACGCTATTCGAGTCAGTAATCACTTCCTCGTAATGGAACGGAGCACGGGTTCGAAAAACACGTTCATCAACCTCTTTAAATGCAGCCGCTTCTTCTGCCGAGTACAAATCGAAGTCAGTTTTGCCAATCATTTCGTCGCGATCTAGACCGACGAGATCGGCGAGCGCTTTATTCACCAGAATGATTTGGTACTGTTGATTCTTTACAAACAGAGGCGTCCCCGACGTGTCAAGTATTTCCATCAACAAGTCTTTGTTAAAAGACTCCTTGAAAGAAACATTGTTTGGAGAATTCGACACGACAGATCAACAATTTAAAAAAGAGCGCAAAAATAAAGGGACAATGAAACATAAAGCCTGCAAATTGGGTGGTTTTCAAAAACCTGAACAGAGAGCGATTTCACACTCAAAAGTTTCAGGTACTAACGGTTATGCCGGTCCTGTGGTAACAACCGTGCCTAAAACGATGTGACTACGAGAGCAACGCTCGGCTCACCCATATGATATTAAACTGAAATAACTAGCTACTACGCCGACTCAAGGCCGAACCGGTCCCAAAACATCCGAACAAATAGGGCTTTGCCTTTCCTCTAGCATGCAAAAAGCCACGGCACCATCTAAAGGCACCGTGGCTCATGAGATATTTTCGACCGGCGAGGGATTAGTCGAAACGAACCAATCCGAAGCGATTAATAAACTGCTTCCGCGATTCCAGTCGAGCTTACTTTTAGCGGCAGCCAAACGATACCGAATTCCTGCACCGACAAATCACTCTTGCGCGGTGGCAGTGTCATTTCTTCGTACTCAAGCTCGTCCACCGATAGCTTTTCTTCGATCTCCGCCACTTCGTCGTTAAGCTCCTTCTCAAGATCTTCGTATTTGTATTGAAGCTCTTCGAGATTGCCTTCGGCTCGTTCGATATCGTTTTTCTCTTTCGACGACCGACTGAACGAACGCATGGTGGTTGATGCGTTCCGAGTGGACCGACGGCCAAACAACGCTCCCATGATCGTAGTGCCGATCGAAATCCTCGACGCCATTTTCTGCTGTTGGTACTGTTCCTTTTCGACATCAACTCGATCTTCGGCTCGTCTGATCTGCGATCTGATTGTATCGAACTTTTTACCGAACTTTTTCCGGAGCTTTTCAACAGCCTCGTCACGAAGTTCACTAACGTGCTGTTCCAGTCGGACTTTAAAGTCACCCAACGTCTCGTTGGGTTCCGAGTACTTTTTCAGTTTAGTACACTTCCAAATCGTGGCCGCTTTTTCGCGGTACAAAAATTCCGCGAACTCTTTCTTCCAAGACTTATAGTTCTTGGAAGTTTGCAAGTCTTCGGCCATCGTATCAAATTCCGATGGATCAATCGGTTCGTTATCCAAGCTCAACCGCTCACTGATTTGCTCGGCGTTCTCCCAAACTTCATTCGGCATCTCACCGCCGGAAATGCTCGCCAAGCAAGTCACTTCCTTCCATTCATCGACCTTGTACGACGCCCGAACAAAGTGCAAACGGCCCTTGGCCATCAAAGCGGGGCGATAGATCAACCGCGAATCACCAGAGATATGCTGGTTCGGTTCGGCAAAGAACTGCGGTATCGAATCAGGAATCAACTGCCGTGGATCGATCGTTGGCTCAGGAGTTCGGTCGACCTGAGCGGCCTTCCGCGACGGCTTATTGGCCGCCGCGATGGCATCGGCGTCGTAGTTTTCGTCGGCTTGGACGAGATCTTGGATTTGATTTCGAGTCAGTGGCCCGCGCAGATAAGACATCGCCCATCGCGTTTCAAACACGACCGGCCCGTCCTCGTGAACGTTGTTCATCAAGAACTTTCGGCTGCCCAAACCAGCGAGGGTCTCTTCCATTTCGCTTTTGTCGAACGTCTGGCCCACTTGCGATGACGCTCCTTCGAGCCCCTCAAGGACTCGCGCCTTGTCACGCTCGGTTTGCAAACGGCCTAAGAACCAAGTACCAGCATTGGATAAACCTTTGTAATCCAGATCGACCGGGTTCTGAGTCGCCAAGACGCAACCGAGCCCAAACGCACGGGCTTGTT
>CAZKTR010000386.1:0-3648 GCA_964555525.1 uncultured Pirellulaceae bacterium | reverse complement strand
TTAGCCCTGAAATACTAGCGATCGAAAAAGAAGCCGAACAACTCAAGAACGACGAAAAGTTCGCTGAAGCGATCGCCAAATACCAAGAAGCCTTGGCCATTGACGAAACCTTCGTCCGCGGTCATCTGGCGTTGTCTGTTTTGTTCCACAAAACTGAGCAACACGCCGAATCCGTCAAGCACGGCGAACGCGCGTATCAGCTCGAACCCGACGACGCCTTCAACGCCGCCGCACTCAGCGTGACCTACCAACGAGCCTTCGAAGGCACGCGTGATCCGGTCTACATCGAAAAAGCCGAAAGCGTCAACACAAACCTGCGGTAAGCAAACTCGCTTACGCAACCAACACCAAGACAAACCAAACAAAGCTCGCCAAATAATTGGCGAGCCTTTTTTCATCCGCGAATCACTCTTGGTCAAAAGTCTGTTTGATATGGCGTTTGGAAACGCCTGTATCATGAGCCGCCTGCGCGACCGCGGCAGCAACCGCTTTTGCGACACGGCGATCGAAAACGCTCGGGATGATGTAGTCCGAACACAACTCACTTGGCTGGATAATATCCGCGATCGCTTTCGCAGCGGCCAGCTTCATGGTTTCATTGATATCCGATGCGCGGACGTCCAAGACCCCTCGGAACAGCCCCGGGAAACACAACACGTTATTGATCTGGTTCGGATAATCCGAACGCCCGGTCGCTATCACAGCCACATGCTCATCGGCCAATTCCGGTTGGATTTCTGGGTCGGGGTTCGCCATCGCAAACACAATCGGCTCGTCCGCCATGCTCTTGATGTTCTCAACCGACAACACGTTTGGCGCCGAAACACCGATGAACACGTCAGCATTTTTGATGACGTCCGATAGCGTTCCCGAATCTTTGTTCGGGTTCGTACTGCCAGCAAGACGATCTTTCACCCTGTTCATGCGTTCGGTTCGACCAGCAAAGATTGCCCCCTTACTATCGCAAACGATAATTTCTTTGGCCCCCGCAAGCGCCAACAAATCTGCGATCGCAGCCCCCGCCGCACCGGCACCGTTTATAACAATCCGAATATCACCGATCTTCTTACCCACCAACTCTAATGACTTGGTCAATCCAGCCAACGTAACGATTGCTGTTCCATGTTGATCGTCATGAAAAACGGGGATCGCCATCTCTGCATTCAAACGTTGTTCGATCTCAATGCACCGCGGCGAGGAAATATCTTCCAAGTTGATGCCACCAAAGGTTGGTTCGAGGCGCTTCACCGTTTCAATGATTTCCTCCACGTCCTGAGTTGCCAAGCAAATCGGAAACGCATCCACGCCACCAAAGTCCTTGAACAACATCGCCTTACCTTCCATCACTGGCATCCCAGCTTCAGGACCGATGTTCCCCAAGCCAAGCACTGCCGATCCATCACTAATCACGGCCACCATATTGCGCCGGATTGTCAATGAAAACGATGAATCCACATCTTCTTTGATCGCGTTGCAAACCCGAGCCACCCCTGGGGTATAGACCGACGACAAGTCATCTCGCGTCTTCACCGGCGTCCGCGAATTGACCTCGATCTTGCCACCCAAGTGCAACAGGAAGACCCGGTCGGACACCGACTTGACCTCAAGACCGTCGATCGCCTTGAGTTGCCCGACGATTTTTTGAACGTGATCCACGCCAGAAGCTCGCACAGAAATGTCCCGCGTGATACTGCCGTCTTTCGAGTTAACAATGTCGACCGCACCGATCATTCCGTCGGCTTCACCGATTTTGGTCGTGATTCGGCCCAACATGCCACGCGCGTTGGCATAGCTTAATCGAATGGTAGACGTATAAGAAAGTGATTGTTCCATCGTGCAAGTCCGCTTTTTATCAACTGGTGAAAAACTGCAAAGCTGAAGATCCTATGAATCCTCGAATTCAGCAAGCGGCCAATTTCGCAGACACTGCTTTCCGACGCAAGGCAACTAAAACGAGGTTCTTCTGGCTTTTTAGTGGCTCCCACTAACAAGTCAAGGAAAAGCTTTAGTCGTTTGGGGAAGAAATACAAGCTCGCAGCGCAAGCAAGTGTATCTTCAGGAAGTTGACGGGCGCACTCGCTCGCGCGTCGAGCTTGTATGCAAGACTGGGGCTCAGCCCAGCAAAACCCTGTTTTTATCGATTTCGATAACGCTGACTGCCCTGCAAGAGGATTCTCTTTTCTCGCGGGGTCAAGCTGTCTTGGCCTGATTCAGTTATCTTCTTTAGCACATCGTCCAGTTGTTCGTCGAACCGCTGATCGGCTCTGGTCCTGTCAGCGTGTTCATTTCTTGGTTCTGGCTCCGGCTCTCGGTCTACCTCGTAATCGTCTTCTTCAGAGTAAACACGCAGATTGGAGTTTCTTATCCGCGCATTTGTTCCCCCAACACCCCTGGCCAACTGAGCGACTCCATTCCAATACGGCAGCAGTCTCCAGTCGTTCCTGTAGTACAGAAAACCAAACAACAGCCCGCCCAGATGAGCCGCATGAGCGACACCGGTATGAACAGTCGTTCCCGAAAGAGCAAGCAAGACCGGATGCAAATCAAAGATCACATAAAACAGCAGCAAGTAACGAATCTGAATCGGGAACAGAAAGTAAATACGAATCGTATGATGCGGGTTCCACATAGCGAAAACGCAAACGACCGCCATGACCGCTCCCGAGGCACCGATACTGCCGTGACGGTCACCGGTAAACAGTTCCAGCCCCATGTATGCCAAGCTGGCGACAACGGCGCTGCCAAGGTAAAAGCAAAGAAACTCTTTCGAACCATAAGTCGCCTCAACAAACTGCCCAAACCAAAACAAAAACAGCATGTTGAGCAAGATATGCCAAACGCCGAACCGAGAGTGACAAAATGCATTCGTGATCAGCCGCCAAACCTGACCACCCCCAATCACTTTATCGGTGTCAAGCTTGAGCCATTCCTGAACCACTGAGATCGATGGCATTGTACTAACAAATCGGTCGACATCAAAAGGCTCGCGAGACCTCGACACCGGCTCACCATCGGCGTTGTAGAGATCTGCTTCACCATAGCGTTCAGCTTCGGCTTCAATGTCCGCTTGAATTTGCTCAATCTGCGGCGCAAAGTCCGCTACAGTGGCCGGTCGCGTGAAGAAAATTTGAGCGATGAAGACAGCGATGGTAACGATCAATATCTTCTTACACATCGGCGCACCAGCCATGAAGTCGCCTTTGCCACCGCTGGTGTAGGAACCATCGCGAGTATAATCGCGGTTTTCAAATCCCATTTGAGTCAATCAAAAAACAATCAACGAATCTGTCTTACTATTGGAACCTACATCGGAAGCAAAGTGAAGGATTTTTGTGTGCTTTCTAGTCCGCTTTTCGTTTTGAAATCAAAACTACAAAGCTAACATCACTGCTTCGATCCGCGAAACTACCGAAACAAAATCACGAGAGATGAGTTTCAATCTTTTCAGAACCGCGATATAGACACCAGCGTATAGATGCACGCCTGCGGCGGGAGTGCCATCCGGCCAGAGCAATCGGCCTTTTACTTGAGTGCCTCGATGTTGGTCAGCCAGAATGACGTTGGACCTACAAACAGATACCGCCAAACACATCGCCGCCGATCAACAAGCTGTTTCTGTGTAGTTGGCTGATGGCGCGCGTGCTAACC
>CAZKTR010000385.1:0-3652 GCA_964555525.1 uncultured Pirellulaceae bacterium | reverse complement strand
CTAAGCGGTTTACGCCTACCCCTCCGGGGCGTTTGGTTTGGTAGGAACTGTTTCTCAGGGCTTCCGCCCTGAGCTACTAACGAAGGACTCCTCCGGAGCCAAACTGCTCGCCATGGCTACCCCATAAAGCTGTGTAGTTCGCGGTTGTCTGGTTTTACGAACTTCCAAAGCGATTGTTCGAATTTTTGACCACAAATAATTGTGGGGTATAAAAAGGCCTCTGGCCTGTCATACGCGGTGGCGGAGAGGCAACGCTTTTTATTATCGCGGCAGTTAGAAATTAACAACCACGAAATACACGAAACAAACGAAAGCTAGAATCGAAGTTTAGGAACTTCGGATCAGCTGGTCTTTTTGGTTGGCTTTCGTAGATTTCGTTTCTTTCGTGGTTGAAACGTTACCAGGACTTAAACGATCTTTGCCGATCATCTTATATTAAAAATAGATTCAAAATCGTCGAGGTCGAGCGGTTTGGAAAACTGCAAGGTTGCCTCAAGTTGGTCGCCTTCTTCGAATGTGATGCGTTCGCTAGCAAACAACAGATAATTTTCGTGTAGTTGACGCTGATCAACTCGAACTTCCCAGGAACCAGGCGGCAGCCCGGTAAGAGTGGCTTTCCCTTCGGTGTTGGTTTTTACCTTGAGGAAGTGGTCGCCGAGCAAACTACAAAAGATACGTCCGCCGCCCCAGTGGCCAACGAGGGGGCGCCAGAGAATTTCGACTTCCGCCTCGGGTACTGGCTGACCGTCTTGGTCAAGCAACGTCACGGCTAACGTGTTGGATGATTTGCTGAGATCAAGAACAACATCGTCCACAGTTAGCTTGCCATCTTTAAAATCGCTGGTCTCGACGATCACCGCAGCAGTACGTCCTTTCGCTGGGTCGTTTTTCTCCTGATCGTTGGCGTGCCATGATTGCACAAGGTGTCTGCCGGGCCAAATATTTTCAAAACGGAAACTTCCGTCAGCTTTCGTTTCCGTCAAATCGTAAGCGTCTTCGAACCTCGTATCGGGATTAAGCGTGATCGATCGCAGTTGGACCTTCTTGCCGGCGAGCGGTTTTCCATCAACACCCAGCAACTTGCCCGAGACAACGGTAGACTTACGCATTAGAAACGCTTGACGATCGTAGTTGCCGTCGGCGTCAAAGTTAACAAAGATA
Organism: uncultured Pirellulaceae bacterium; assembly: GCA_964555525.1. Classification (GTDB taxonomy): domain Bacteria; phylum Planctomycetota; class Planctomycetia; order Pirellulales; family Pirellulaceae; genus Mariniblastus. The sequence goes on along the minus strand of CAZKTR010000385.1, from coordinate 2,491 downwards.
TGTTTTTCCCAAGGCAAGTAACCCGGCTTGGAAAACTCCAGACGATACCCGCGTCTGATAGCCCCCTGGTCATTTGGTGGTTCTACCCCTGGCGGACTGTTGGGCAACAGAAAATCACCTTTGCGATCTGCCTTCGCGACCAGAACGGGCACGACTTTACCGAACACAAATGCCTTCACTAGTACATCAGGCAGCCCAGCGCCATCGGGGCCAACCACAATTGCGCGACGGGACTTTGTCGAACCCGGCGGGTATGGCGACCGGTTCTCCCAAGCAAAGGCAATTTCCAATGCTCGATATTTGATGAGACTGGGCACCACTTGAGTATCCGTTACCGTCCACCCGCCATTGGCCGGTGCCTTGTCGTTTCGGTTGCACTGGCAGCACCAGAGTAATTTGTTATTGCGTGCGTTTGAACCGGGATCGACTTGTTCTGGGCCGCCAACTTGCAGCAAGGCAATCGCTTTCTCATTGAGTGTATGATGAGCAATAATCTGTAGTCGGGCGTGGTCGATCGATCGAGCCCGCGCTGAAGGTTCTTCAGACGGTGGCATTGTCATCAGGTGCTCACGACAAGCATTCTGAATATCAAGCAGCAGTTGCCTTTGCCAAGGCTGTAAATGGCTGGTCGGTTCTTTAGGCATTGCCATTGAAAATTCGACCACACCTGCTGCTTTGGCCAACTGCATAGCCGTCATCACCTCTTCGAGTGGATGCTCAGGAGCGGCTCGTATCATGAGCATTAGCTTCGGGTCGTTCTTGAGTTTCTCTTTTAAACGTTCCTGAAGCTGATCAAGAGTGACCAATTCATCATCAAGAACATAGACGGTCTCTTCCCGTGAGACTTCCCCGCCACGCTCTCTGGAAATCACTAACTCCGAACGAGCGCTCGAATCGTTGGCGCCCGATCGGGTGGATTTCTCTGGCGTATCAGCTACTTCTTGAGATGCCGCCTTGCCAACCAGCACATCCGTAGGCTTGCCATCAAACGGCCCAAAAAAGGTATGAGAGCTCGACTCAGGTGGATCGCGCTGAACCCAAAACTGGTTGAGGTCAGGACGCTCGTAGATGGTTGTGTCAAAGGTCGCATTTGTAACCCGAACATCCTTGCGGATCTCATAAGACTTTGACCCCGCCGGTACTTCTATCCAGATTTCTGGAAGGTCAGATGTCTCGTTGATTCCGATGGCCCGAGCTTTTTCGTAAGAAATACTGTCCCACTCACGCATCACACGGGCGTGTTCGTTATTGGGTTTCAACCGGTCCCATCGCAGCTTATTGACAATTAGATCAGCGGTTGCTGTCCGGGCGTCTTTGACTTCAACCGTTGTGCTAAGCCTGGCCTTCTGATGTTTGCCTAGATTGAAAACAAGGTTTGATTGGGCTGTCACAACACACTCACCGACCGGGACGTTGGTGAACTGAAAGGTTTCGCCTGACTTGACCAACAGTTGAGGCAGGTCGCCCAGATTGGATTTCCAATCGTCGTGTTCCAAGTGCACGGAGTAGGTCCCAAAGCCACCTTTGACCTTTCCGGAGACCGTGCCTGCTTTAAGACGATCACCCTCGATGCGAAGCGTGTGGTCTGGCTGAGCACGCTCACCGATCTGAGTATCTACGGACACCTCCAAAGGGAACTGATCTTGGCTCTCAGTTGTAATACGGTAGACCTGTTTGAGGGAGTTGGCTCCCGGCTTGAAGTTCACAGGCAAGTCAATCGACAGTTGGCCCACTTCCGCGATCGCGCCGCCAGCTAGCCAACGCTCACGAATTTGTACCGGTCTTTCGATCGGAGGCATGGGCAGGGCAACACGCTTACCATCCTTGTCGCGTAGTTCAGGGTACCAACCGCGCAAGGGAATAAAGTCGGTGACAGACATAGGCTGTTCCGACGCGTTCTTTATCCAAAGCCTGTACGACAGCTTAGAATCGGGTACCCAATTCCGCATGGCTTGGATGTCTGCCTCAGCGATACCAAGTTGAAGTCCGTTGTTCTCAGGGCCCCAAGTCACCCTATCGGGCTCCTTAGCGGGCACCGTGACATCGATCTTGTTACTGATGGCGCGCTTTTGCAAGTGCTGGTTTTCCGCACCCTTAAGAGGGTCGACTAAAGGTAATGCGATCCGGAGAGCATGTGTCCCGGCAGACAGAAGCAAAGGCTTACCTGTTGCTTTGTCGACCCAGCCATGTGCTTCAATTTGCGTATTCATTGAATTTCGATTGAGAGCTCGCGAGGGACCGAGACTGCTGGCCGAAATACTCCAGACCGGCCGATACCATTTGCCATTCCACTCAATCTCGTACTCACCGATCGGTGCACCATAGTGTGGCAGAACACGTTCTTCACTTGATCGGATATCTGTTTTACACTGGACTCTCCATTGGCCGTCTACGAACTGAACGTCCAAGCTATGAATCCTTAGTTGCACACCCTCGGTTGCTTCGCCCCAGTTGTCAGGCAGTTCTTCTGGTTTCTTCTCAGGAGGTACCG
>CAZKTR010000384.1:0-3662 GCA_964555525.1 uncultured Pirellulaceae bacterium | reverse complement strand
AATCGAGTGTGACATTTGGTGCAAGTAACTCGAATCGACATAACAATTCAATTTCGATGAAGATAAACTTTGTGGGGCAATACGGTGGTAAAGCAACTACGACAAATCTTGCAATTCGTTTTCGGTTAATATGCGAAAGCCACTTGAGGCAAGGGTTTCACAAGCCAGATCAATATTGTCGACCAAAATACCAAGCACCTTCGCATTGTAATTGGGTACCATCAAAGCACACGTTTGCACCAAATTCACTTCGGCCTGCAACAGTGCAGTGAACACTTCCAACAATGGTTGTTCACCACTGTGAAGTTCAACTGCCAACAAATCGCTTTCAACCATCGCCAAACCAGCGCGTTCAAGAATCTCGCGTCCAGCCTCGGGGTGGCTAAAAACCAGTCGCACCAAACTGCATTCTGTCGAATCAACAATGTTCATCGACAGCATTCGAACTTCCGAACCCAAGAAACGCCGCATCAAGCTGGTCAGCCTGCCTACACGGTTTTCGAGAAAAACTGTAAACTGCCGAATTGCTGGATAATCTCTACCATTCATTGTCTGAAATCCGACCGACGATCCGAATCCTTCTCCCTGACTCATAATTGTCGATGCTCCGTTAGTTGTAAAAAGACTTGTCCTAGAAGCCGGCAGATTATAATCGATTTCCAAAGGAACGCACTATGGAATCCAAAGCGACTAAATCCTCGTCAAATCTTGCCTGTTCGGAGCAGCTACCTCCCGTATTGCGAGAATACGAGTTTCAGTTACGCGTCCGTTACCGAGAAACCGATGCTCAAGGCCGCGTTCATCACTCGAATTACCTAAACTACTTCGAGATCGCTCGAGTCGAGATGTTACGGGCGAGCGGGCGAAACTATAAGGACTTGGAGACCGCGGGTATCTTTTTAGTCGTCACCAAAGCCACCTGCGACTACCATCGCGGAGCCGTCTACGACGATTTACTAACCATCAAAGCCACAGTCGCCCACGCCAAAAAAGTACGCATCACTCACGAATACGAAATCCGCGTCGGAGAAGAACTGGTCGCCACCGGCTCCACCGTCGTTGCCGCAATGACGACCGATGGCAAAGCAACTCGCCTGCCAGAATGGTTGCGACTGGACGGATAGCCAAACAGGGTTAAGCAATTGCAAATTGAAGCGAAATTGCAGTCCGGATTTTCAGAACAATCGGCACCAACCGAATAAGAAACCTCCCGCTATTAACGGTTCTTCGGGTAGTACCAGCGAACATTCTCCCCACAAATTGGCTGGCGTTTTTTAGCCAGCAAACCCTTGCAATCAAACGTAGGTTTCGGCAACTCTTCCCATACATACTGCCTGCCCTTACGGCTCTCACATGTTCTGGCAACGACAAATCATAGACTACATCGACGGTGATTCCGCGATTAAACAACGCATGCAGTTGCTAGAGCATCATGCGTTTGTCGGGGCGACGGTATGGGCTCTCATTGCCGCAAACTACCTGTTTGTTTTCGAGGCATACAACCTCGCCACCATGACCATCATCGGTTGCATCGCATCGATTGCAACCATTAAGCTCGTTCAGAATTTCCCCCAATACCGACTATTTCTAGCAAACTTTTTTGTATCAATCACGGTGTTTGTATTTTGCGGCTGCACCGTTGTGACCGATTTTCCTTTCTCGCAAGCGGCATTGTTCTATCCCATCATTATACTTTTGGCTTCCAGGCTTGTCGGAGTCAAAGTAGCCTTCGTATGGACGCTCGCTTTGCTTGCAATTTCTGGATTGGATTTTGCAAACCATCTTAACCTTGGAAATTCATTTCGAGAATCAGCGGACCGCATGATGATTTCAATCGGCGCAATCATCACGACATTTTGGTTGTCATTCGAATCCGAGAAATTTTTCAACATACGATCTCGTCGCCTCGAAAAAATCACCGCGTCGCTACAAGAAAAAACTCGCCTACTAGAACTCGCCGAAGAAACCGCAGGCGTTGGACACTGGCGTTGGGATCCGATCAACGATCAAGTCACCCTATCATCCGAAGCATTGACCATTTGCGGGCTCACGCAAGAGACTGACACCATCACTTTAACTGAGTTTGTGCAGGTTTGGAGCAACAACGATGCAGCCCAACTCAAACAACACTTCGCCCAAGCCAGACGAACACCCGACGGCTTTAGTCAAGAACTAACGCTCGGATCAGGAGAAACAACCAAATACGTCAACTGCCGAGGACTACTGCAACAAAGCAAAAACAACGACGCTGGGCCCAAAATTTTTGGTACGCTCCGCGACGACACACAATTACGCTCGGCCACCGATCGCCTGACCGTCAAAGCCGAACAACTAAACCGCCTCGCCAGCTTCGATCCACTCACCGGCCTTGCCAATCGTCACAAGTTCCAACAGGAACTTGCGGAGCGAGTACAAGACGCCGTGGCAAACAAATCTTCCATGGCGTTGCTAGTTTTGGACATGAACGGCTTCAAAGCGATCAATGACTCAATGGGCCACGCCGCGGGTGACGAGGTTTTAAAGACCACCGCGAAACGTATTTCACGCATCGTCAGCTCATCTGATTTGGTTTCTCGCCTTGGCGGCGACGAATTTACCGTAATCGTACAAAACACGAATCGCGCTTCTGATGTCGAAGCAATCGCAAATCGAATCATCAAATCTATCGCCGCCCCGATGCAGATCGAAGGCCAAGAAGTCTACGTGGGCGTCAGTATCGGTATGAGCCTTGCCCCCACTGACAGCACCGATGCCGACGAACTGTTTTGCTTTGCCGACACCGCCATGTACGTGGCTAAAACCAACCAACAAGGCCTCGCCATCTACACCACAGAGATGAGCGAAAGCTTGCGCAACCGTCGTTCGCTCGAAAACCGCCTTGCCGGCGCGATCAGGCGGAACGAGTTCTCGGTCGTTTATCAACCGCAATGTGACATCGCCACTGGAAAGATCACTGCTTTTGAAGCCTTATTGCGATGGAACAACAATGGCGAAATCATTCCACCATTGGATTTCATTCCGCTACTCGAAGGCAACGGCCAGATCGTCGAAGTCGGACAATGGGTGCTTGACCAAGCTTGTGCCCAATCCGCACAATGGCAGGCGCAGGGACTTCCAGTTCGTGTTGCAGTCAATATCAGCCCCATTCAATTCCGTGATGCCAATTTTATTCGCCAAGTCAAAAACACGATCCGCCAACACAACTTGCCACCAAATCTTGTCGAACTAGAAATCACCGAAGGCCTCCTAGTCGAAGACATCGAAAATACCAGCGAGAAGCTTTTCGAGCTGAAAGAATTCGGTTGTCGAATCAGCGTCGATGATTTTGGCACCGGCTATTCTTCATTGGCCTACCTAAAACACCTACCGATCGACGTCCTAAAAATCGACCGCGAATTTATCAAAGACATCCCTTCAGCAGACGACGGTACCATCGCAGCCAGCGTGATCGTACTCGGCCAAAGCCTCAACATGGAAGTCTTGGCCGAAGGCGTTGAAACGCCCGATCAACTAGAATTCCTCAAAGCCAACACGTGCCATGCCTACCAAGGCAACTTGCTCAGCAAACCAATCGCGGGAAAGCAGTGCATTGAATTAATGGAAAAGTTCTCAGACAAAAACACATCGGCAGTCTAAGCGACCGGCGCCCTTGGCTCATCGAT
>CAZKTR010000383.1:0-3666 GCA_964555525.1 uncultured Pirellulaceae bacterium | reverse complement strand
GCTTCGCTGGGGTCAGACTTGGTTTTCGGTTTTCAACCGAATTACAAACCGCCGCACGGACGACTCAACCGAAACGTGGCCAGATGAATCGCGGCGGAACATCAGCCCCACCTGATGGGGGCAAGTAAGAATTTAGCATTCCGCCAAGGCGCTCGTTTTTTTGGATCGGCTGATTTATGTCCGGTGGCTTTTCCATGGGGACGATTAATTATCTAAGCCTTGGTGGTTTCGCCGGCCTGTGCGATAAATTCACCGACTGGGTGCCCCCACCTTCTGTGCCGATTTTTCGATACAATTGGGGCATGCCGACTCGCTTACTAACACCTATAACAGTTCTTGTCATCCTTGTGACGCTGTGCGGCACCGACGTAACTGCGCAAAACGTCACCATAGGAAAGGCAAACTACCTCACCAAATTACCGCTAGGCGCCGATGGCCAACCGCGACGGTCAATCGGCGTCAAGCCGTTGGTCAGCGATCGAATCACGGGTCCAGTTCCAACCAACGACTGGTGCTCGTCTCTCGTCTGGCCCTCTAGCTCTCCGCACTCGCTGGCAATGTTTCCCCACCCGCTGGCTGTCAAAGCACACGCCTCGGGACTAGGACTCGGCTACACCCCGTTTCCTGTTATCACTGACTCAAGTAAAGACGGAAAGCTGTTTCAAAAAGGCAGCAACTACAAATTCCCTTACCGCGAAAGCATGATCATCGGACTCAAAGGACTCAACAGTCCCAACACCGTGTTCGACCATCACTCCGACTGGGCAGTGACCGCCCTTTGGGACTCCTCGCCTGACAAACTCCGCGCGACTTTCGGACATGGCTTGCCATTCGTTTACTTCGAACGTGAAAGCGACCAACCGGCGGTCGTGCAATTCAAAAAGGCACAATTTAATCGACACATTAAACCCATCGACCCACTTGCCTTTGAATTCAAAAACATCAATGGACGGCATACTCAAGCCGACGGAAATTTTTCCCTTGCGGTAAACGCTGGCAAGAACATCGGCTTGGGCTCCAAAGTTCAAATCCGATACGACTTCGATGGCGACGGACAAACCGACCGCGTTGAAGTATTTTCGCTATTCGCCTCCGACCCCATCGATACCTCATGGGAAACTTACTCGGACGCCAACCGAGAATTAGATGCCAAACTTACGACTGGGGAAAAACAAAATTTCAAAAACGGAATCGTCACGCTTGAATTTTGGAAAGTGTTTGGCGATGGCCAAGTCGCACTTAACTTGGAAGACTGCAAAGTAGAATTGCCCATCAAAAACGGCTCGCGGCATCTCAAAACCGCTCGCGTTTTGGGGCCTCAACCAGTCGACAATATCGTCCAAACAAAACCAGAAAGCGATAAAATCGCGGAGGTATTCTACCGAGCCAAAAACATCATTGGCGTGACCGTTAACCGCACTCACTATGGGCTGTTTGCCCCCAGTGGTTCCACTTGGTTACCCGCAAACGCGAGCGTTGACGCTGTCCATTCGAAACTCGCCGGCAAAGACTACTTTTCCGTCGCAGTACTACCCGACGCAAACCCAAACACGATTAAAGCGTTTGCGAAATACGCGTTTGCATTCGTAACCGACACCCAAGTCACCTTCCAATACACCCCCCAAGCATCGGCTGTTGAAACAACCTACACCGTTACAACAACCCCCAAAGAAGGATCCGAAACTCGCACCGTAATGGCCTTGTACCGCCATCAACATTTGCACCTAGCCGATGCAAACAAGTACGCACCATTGACTAAACTCAATTACATGAGTCCTCGTGGAAAAATGAAGGTCATCGCTAGCGACTCGTTCACGACATCGACACCGTTCTTAGGGGTGCTGCCCTCACTACCAGCGCCTAAAGAATCGTTTGCAACACTCAAGCCCATGGTTGATGCCTATTACAAAAATCTAACCACTCGCAAGAATCCATTTCAACGAAGCGATACTTATTGGAACGGCAAAGAGTTCGGAAAGATCTCCGAAGTCATTCACATCGCGGATCAAATTGGTAAACACGAAATCCGCGATGAACTGGTCAAGCTCTTACAAGCTCGACTCGAATCTTGGTTTGATGGCAAAGACCAAGAACGTTTCTTCTACTATGACCAACAATGGAACACACTGATCGGCTACCCCGACAGCTATGGCTCAGCTGATATCCTCAACGACCACCACTTCCATTATAGCTATTTTATCAAAGCTGCTGCGACGATCGCAGAGTTTGACCCTGACTGGGTAAAGCCAGAAAATTACGGAGGCATGATCGACCTGCTCATTCGCGACTGTGCCAACTACGATCGCACCGACAAGCGTTTTCCGTGGATGCGGTTTTTCGACCCCTATGCGGGCCACTCATGGGCCTCGGGAAACGCCGGCTTTGCATCGGGCAACAACCAAGAATCGTCTTCTGAATCGATGAACTTCGCGTCTTCAATGATTTTGTACGGTCAAGCAATCGGCGATCGGAAAATTCGAGACCTAGGAATCTACTGGCACGCAACCGAAGCCGAAGCGATCCGCAATTACTGGTTCGACAACGACCAACAAGTATTCCCAGCAGGCTTTGGCTCGCCCTGCGTGGGCATGATCTGGGGCGACGGGGGGACTTACGGCACTTGGTGGACGGCTAACCCAGAAGAGATCCACGGCATTAACTTCCTCCCACTAACTGGCGGCTCGCTGTACCTTGCCCGCGATCAAGATTTCGTTAAACGGAATTTTGCAGCATTGTTAGCCGCCAACGAGCGTTTCCATAACGCCGGATTCGATGGCGATCCGGACAAACTAACCCGTTGGCAAGACATCATTTTCGAATACTTGGCCTTGGCCGATCCCACCGAAGCTGATCGTCGCTATCGAATCAATGGCGTCGATACAAACTCCGAATTCGGTGAAACCAAGGTCCACACCGCACAGTGGATTGCTACACTAAAATCTCTCGGTCGATACGACGAATCCATTCGCGCAGACTCGCCAACGGCGCTTTGTTTCACCAAACTAGGTAAAACGATCTACCTTGCTTACAACGCCAGCTCGAAAACAAGCACCATAACGTTCACCGATGGAGCTAAGTTTGATGTTCCACCTGGCCTGCATCGGTTCAGTAGAAACTGAACTCGCAACGCGACTCAATGCCACTCAAACGTTGGGTTTTCTGCAGTTTCGATGACAAAAGATTTAAAAGTTTTAGACACCTTGTTTTGCTAGCAAATGAAAAAAAGCCGGCTATCTCCGACTCAAAGCTCCCAAACGACTGAGTCTGCGCATACTGAACCAATCTTGACCCAGATTGCCTGATCGGTAGAATCTGTGCAGCATTGGCAATCTTGACAAGAACGATTGACGGTGGCGGAACTTGCCAACTAGACGAGTTTCGTAGTTTGAAGCGTTTGCGACGTTGAGGCGATGTTTGGGAGCACGAGGATGGTAAACGTCTTGCTCCAAGACACTCTTTTAAGATAGAAGTTTTTTAAGTCGCACGCAAATTATAGCTCTTAACAAAACAAAACACATTTTTGTCGGCACTCCGACCACCTAGGGAGAGGATGGTTATGACTACCAAGACAGTCTTTACGACGGGCGAAGCTGCGAAGATCTGCAAAGTTAGCCAGCAAACGATTATTCGTTGCTTTGACAATGGCAGTCTCAAGGGCTTTCGTGT
>CAZKTR010000382.1:0-3667 GCA_964555525.1 uncultured Pirellulaceae bacterium | reverse complement strand
GCGAATTGGCAGCACGAAAAGCTGTTGCGGCAGATTGCGAAAGAGTCCGGTGGCGAGTACTTGACGTTATCGAATTTGAAGAAGTTGCCGGAGTACATCCCCGACGCAATCGAGCGAGTGAATTTTAATAGTCCGCCGCAACCTTTGTGGGACTGTAGTAATTTTCTACGTTGGGCTTTCTATTTGCTGCCGGTAGTATTGTTGTCGGCAGAATGGATTCTGAGGAAATGGTTTAAGCTGTTGTAGTGGACTCTATGAACCCAATTCAAAACAAAATTGCAGCCCTTCGAGGTAAGTTGACACGCTGGATTCTCGTCCGAGGTCTTGGTCAGTGGTTGTTGATTACCATCGCCGTGTTGTTGCTGGATATGGGACTGGACCGTTTTTTCAAAATGGATTTTGCTCAGCGTACGGTGATGCTGTCGTTGACGGCGATCGGGTTGGGGGTTTTGTTTTTTTGGAAAGTCATTCGTCCGATTTGGTTGCGGCCAAGCGACGATGCATTGGTGTATGAAGTCGAAAAGAAAAATCCGCATTTAAAAGAGAGCTTGCTGTCGGCGATGCAGCTTGATCGGCAGAAAGCAAGCAAAGTAGAGTTGGCCGGTGTTTCGCAGCAGTTGGTTGATGTCACGATTCAAAAGGGTTTTGAGGATGCGGCGAAAGTCAATTTCGGCGGCGTCTTGGACCTTAAACAGCAGCGATTGAATTGGTCGCTGTTTGGTGTGGGGGTGCTATTGACGGCTGTGGTTGGAATTGGATCGGCCAGTCACCCGTTTTTGAATACTTGGTTCAAACGAAATGTGTTGCTGTCGAATGATCAGTGGCCACAAGAGACTTATTTGAAACTCGTTGGGGTTCGCGACGGTAAACTGCGTATCCCCCGAGGAAGCGATCACCGACAGTTAGTTCAGGTGCTGGATTCCAGTAGGGTGAAAGACGTTTCAGTGTCGTTGGAAATGGATATGCCGACCGGTCGTTCGACGATGCCAATGAAACAAACAGGTAAAGCTGACGGTACCGAGCATGTGTTTATGCTCCATAACGTTTCGACGGGGTTTCGACTGCGAGCTGTTGGCGGCGATGATACAACCGAGTGGGTGGATGTCGAATTGGTCGAACCCCCCGCCATTTCACAGTTGGAGATCGCGGCAAAGCTGCCGGATTACGCAGGAGTTGATCGTCAAATTTTGTCAGGCCCAGGCCCGTTTGCGATTTTGAAGAACAGCCATTTGGAAGTTCGCGTCGTCGCCAATAAGGAAGTGGCAGAAGCGTTTTTGATGAACGGTCAAAATAAGATCGGCTTGCCGGTCGATGGCAAGCAGGAGAATCAATTTGCTGGGCGAGTGCCGGGTGAAGGTCCGCTGACAGGTGGCGAGTACGAGATTCGCTTGGTCGACACCGAAGGAGTTCAGAATTCGCGGCGCAGTAAATTTAAAGTCGCAATCACGAACGACAAACCGCCTGTGGTTCGGGCGTCGTTGCTAGGGATCAGCGGCTTGATCGTTTCGAGGGCGACGGTGCCAGTTTCGTTCCAAGCGAAAGACGAGTACGGTTTTGCTGAGTTAGGGTTTGACTGTGCGTGGATCAATGATTCGCCAACCAACGATCCAGAAAACCAAGTGAAGCGATTTGCTTTTGCAACCAAAGGGCAGCCTGGATTTTTGGCTCAGCCAAGTGCAGACGTCAATGACGTGGTCGCTTTGGAGATGGATACATTGGATTTGCCACCGGGAACCACGTTTCGGTTTACGGTAACTGGAAAAGACGAATACCCTGATGCCGACAATACAGGAAATTCGCAAGAGTTCCTGCTGAAGATCGTCTCCGATGCGGAATTGAGAGCGGATTTGTTGCGAAGAGAAATCGAACAACGACAAGTGTTTGACCAAGCTTACGATACGCAACTGACGTTGGCGACGGAGCTTCAAGCGATCATCGCCAGAACCAAACCGGCCGATCAAAGCGAAGCGGATTTTGTTGCCGATCGTGAGAAGGCTTTGATCGCCGCGACTCGAGCTCAAAAGGCGATCGGAACCAGTGCCGTCCGCGTTGCCGATCGCTTTGAAGAGTTTTTGGTGGAAGTCAAAAATAATAAGCTAGACGAAGCCGAAAATGCGATCGCTCCTGACCAGCGAATTGAAACCCGTTTTGACCAGCGAATCATTCAACCAATCCGAGCACTCGATGAAAACCTGATCTCTCTGGCGGCAAGACATATGGATCATTGCCGGTCGTTGATCAACGATCCTGAGGGACTACGAGCCGCAGCGGACCAAGCCGATCAAACGCACCAAGAAATCTTGACACAGATGAAGTCAATCCTAGCCGCAATGACCGCCTCCGAAGGATTTCAAGGAATCGTCAACGACGTGATTTCGCTTCGTGTTGGTACGGAAGAATTGATTAAACGTAGTGAAGCAGCGGAAACGCCAGACGACGGAAATATCGACGAAGGACAGATCTTCGATTAAGCCGGGCGCGGAAACCGACGGTAAGTTAGGAAACACGGAAAATCCTTCTAATACGTCGGTTTGCAGTTCGTTATGCTAGTTGACTTAAAGGAAATTCGCTTCGCTCTGGCTAAGGCGAATTGGTTTCGTCGTTTTTGAAGAAATATAGTAGGATATAATTAGCATTCTTAAGCGCAGCTTACCCATACGTACTTCGACCAACTCTCAACTCCTAACTTAACGGATTCGATCATGATCTCACTTCAATCCTTTTGTCGAACTTACTTCGTATTGGCTGTTTTGTTTGGTGGCCTGGTCGGAATTGCAAACGGGCAAGACGATACAGTCAAGACTGAGTTGGGTTTGAGACAAAAATTAATCCAGATGAAGATGGTCGAAGTCGAAAAGAAATTTCGATCGATCGCAGATAAGTTGCAAGCCGATCAACCCGAGCAAGCGAAGTTGTTGACCGAGGCTTATCAAAAATCCAAAGAGAGTTTGATCACCAACAAGATGGCGCAGGCGACCGCATTGTTGAACGATAATCAGTTGGATAAAGCGAAAAAGGTTCATTTCGAAATCCGTGATGGGCTCGACGAACTCGTTCGTTTGTTGACTCAACGCAAAGAACCAACCATTAGTAAGCAGCAAGAGATTGATCAGTTGGAGAAATGGAAGAAGGATATCGAAGAACAAATCCGTCGGCAACGTCAACAAACCTCGGAAACTCATAAGGCTTCCAATAAAGAAGAAACGGTTGAAAAGCTGAAATCAAAGATCAAGGATCTTGATGAACTGGCTAAAAAGCAGCAGGAGTTGGTAGATGCTACCAAGAAAAACAAAAAGCCTTCATTGGGAGAATTGGATGCGATCGCGGATCGCCAGTTTGAAATTCGCAAGGAGACCGAACGATTGAAGAACGAGCTGAAGAAGCTCGGTGGTGAAAGCGCTAAAGGTGAACCCTCCGACTCAGACTCGGAGCCAAAGCCAGGTGAAGGAGAGGGTGAGCCTGGTGAGCAGAGTGGTAAGGACGGCCAAGGGCAACCGTCAAACGGGAGTCCGTCAGATGACCCTAAGTCTGATAAGGATCCAAACGAAAAGAAGCCGGGCGACAATAAGCCAGGCAATCAGAATCAACAATCTGATAAACCAAATGATGGTTCGAAACCAGAAGACAAACCTGGTGAGCAATCGGAGCAGCAAGGACAACAAGGACA
>CAZKTR010000381.1:0-3675 GCA_964555525.1 uncultured Pirellulaceae bacterium | reverse complement strand
GAAAAGCCAATTGATTACGGTTCTCCAGACGGTAAAAAGTGCGATGTTTTCTTTTTCACGTTGGGACCGCCTAGTGCGAGAACGACTCACTTGAAGATTTTGGCCGAGCTTTCGCGGTTGATATTGAATACTGATTTGTTAGATCAAATTCGCGCTGCGTCAACGAGCGAGGAATTGATCGAGCAGACTCGAATGTGTTTGAAGCAGGTTCATTGAGGGCTCGCTGATTAAGCCGTTTTGGGCGTCTAGGAATTAATTGCTTTTCCTACTGGTAATTGCTTTTCCCATTGGTGCAGCCCGCATGGTTACTCGAGATTCAAGCATAAAAAAACACGTACCCAAGTTCTTGGGTACGTGTCGAGATTATCAGCTTAAGCTGCTATCAACTAACTGGCAACTCGTCGTCGCTTCAGTCCAACAGCACCTAGGCAAATGAGTGACCAAATGGCCGCTGAACCTGGCTCAGGTACAACACCACCGCCAGGTGTGACAGAAGGCCCTTGACCAACACCGATCAGACCGCCATCAACACCGGCTGTAAAATCCAAAAAGTTCTCACCTGGATCCAAATCTGTAATCTCGAATTGGATTTCTTCAGAACCTACGATTGCGTTAAACAGTGTTGTCAAGTCTGTAGCATCGTTTGAAAAGAAAAACCCGGTATCGAGAATGTTGTTGCGGAACCCAGTGGCCGTGTTAATAACGGTTGTTCCGGTTGAGTTAGTCTGGGTCGTAGCAACATCTGAGAAATTGCCAAAATTGACGCCGTTAACCAACAGTTCGTTGTCACCGTCATCAAAGTTACCGGACGCGGAATCACCATCAAATAGGGTAATTCGAACCGCAGCCTCGGTGATACCACCACCTAGTTGTCCAGTAACACTGTTATCAAAACCAGTTTGAGTCCCAATTTCACCTGGAGAGATATTAAGATTTCCCTCAAACAATGAACTTGCGGACAGTTGGCTTACTACTCTGGTACCGTTGCTGCCGACTAGATCCAACACAATCCCTCCAACATCAGTTACGCCAGTACCAGCCAAAGAGCCTGCTGAAGTTGGTGACAGCAAAACCCCGGCGTTGGCCGACGAAAGCGTTCCTAAAGAAATTAGGCACGCAGAAACAAAACATAAAAAGCGCATATTTAGCTCCTAAAACATTAAAACTCTAAAAAAATACATACTAAAAGTGTGTACTTCTAGGAAGGTTTTAAGAGTCCGTCGAGTTCAGGGCTGGATGGCAAGGAGGCGTTTGCAAATCGCAAACGAGATCCTGTCAGGACAGGGTAGAAGACCAACTCATGCTCAACGCTGGAAATGGCAGTTTGTGAACTGGTCGAAGATTGAGAAGTAAGCGCCGACATCCCCAGCTCTTCTTGGGCTGATAGAAGCACTGGTGCTTCATAGTCATCAGTTGTTGACATCTCATCGCAACACACGATCGATTCCTGATCAATATTTGAATCAAGCGACGTAATCACCCCAGCACTGGCGGTTTGAATTCCGCAGCAAAGGAAAATTAAGGTGACAAAGAGGATTCGCGTGAACATGTAGGCAGTATAAATAAACCAGTCCCCCGTTTTAGCCTCGGAGAAGTTTTTTTTTTAGAAAAAGCGTATTTTTTTATAGAATTCTTGAGTATATGTGGTAGCCAACGCCTGCCTCACGTTAGTTACATAACAAAAAGAAGTGTTTTCGGGCTATCGTCGGGTAGTCGTTGTTACTCCCTGAAATCCTGAGATTTTTAGGTATCGGAGTCAGCGTCGGCAATGATACTCGCAACCGAAGAGGTATCGGGCTTCGGTTATCATGGGCGCGTTCCACCGAGCAACTTCAGTCTATTTCTTGCCGGGAATGTTGCGCGATGCTCACCATCGACGCCAACTGAACGCCAGATTGAGCAAGTGTTTCAATTCTTAATCAAAGGAAACGAATCAGAATCATACAAGAAAAAATCAGTTTTGCTGTTGGTGACGCCAAGAAGTAGGTGCCTTGGTTTTCAACTTTTGGGATAAAAACAAAAAGAATAAGCTACTATCGTAGTCGGTTTGCTTGGTTGAATTCCTTGTTGTTGCGATGTGTTGGTTGGGTGTTGCAGTGACTTCTTGATTTTATGTTATACTAAATGCTGGAAGCCACTAGATTTTCGAAACAGATGTGAGAGGAAGTTGATGATGTTATTGCGTACCCTCGTTGTGTTGCTGACAGGCTTACTGGTCCCGTCAACGATTGTTGCTCAGGTGACCTTCAATCAGATCGCGTTAACTGGGGAAGCGGTGCCGGGGGTGGATGGATCGGAGTTTTTCGACTTCAGCGGCGGTCCTTCAATTAACGCATCGGGGGATGTGGCGTTTCAATCGCAGCTGAATCCGCCGGGGGTTTTCGGTCCGATTCAGGCGATTTTCGGACCGACATCCGAAGCGCCACTTGGGGTGATTGCGATAACTGGAACTCAACCTCCGGGGGTTCCCGACGGAGCGGCGTACAGCACTTTTTTTGCGCCATCACTCAACGCTTCCGGAGAAACGGTGTTCCGATCGAATATGAGTGTCGGATTGGGGCAAGTGACTAGCATCACTCAGGAGGCAATTTTTGGTTCGACATCAGGGGCAGGCTCACCTCTGGAGTTGATTGCGCGGCTAGGTGACTCAGCTGGCTTGACCGATGGGGCGGCGTTTAATTTTTTTAGTCAGGTCTCTCTGAACGATTCGGGGGACGTAGCATTCGGGTCGGTCCTGCGTACTGGGACGGGAGCCCCGGTGAGCCTCTTCAATGACGCTACGATTTTTGGCCCGACGTCGGGTGTGGGTTCGCCGCTGGGCTTGATCGTCCGGGAAGGAGACCCAGTCCCAGGAGTGGCAGGCATGGAATTCGATTTTCTTTTTACTCCTGCGCTCAATGCATCGGGGGACGTGGCGTTTAGGGGAGGGTTGCGTACTGCGCCGGGAGTTGTGGACAGCTCCAGTAACAATGGGATTTTCGGTCCGATCTCGGGTGCGGGTTCGCCGCTGGGGTTGATCGCTCGGGAAGGCGCTCCGGCGCCGGGAGTGACTGACGGAGCGGTGTTCGGTAGTTTTGTTTCTCCCATGCTCAACGCATCAGGAGACGTGGCGTTCCCGGCAACCCTGCGAGGAGCTAGTGTGGGCGCAGACAACGGTAACGCGATTTTTGGTCCGACATCGGGTGCGGGTTCGTCGCTGGGGCTGATCGCCCGAGCAGATACCCCGGCTCCAGGGTTGGCTGATGGAGCGGAGTTTAATAGCTTCGGTTTTGTCTCGCTCAATGCGGCCGGAACCACTGCGTTTGCGGCGACTCTGCGTACTGGAACGGGCGCGCCGGTAGGCCTTAACAATAACAGGGGGCTCTTTATCAACAGTGCTGGCGAACAGGAATGTATCCTTCGATCAGGTGACCAGATTACCGTTACGCTACCCGATGGATCAGGCACTGAAGAACGAACGGTTGGCTTTGTCGAATTATCGCCGACTGGCCTTAGCGATCAGGGAGTAGTGGCGTTTCAGGTAACTTTCACCGACCTCACTCAAGGTATCTTCACTGCTGATACTGGATCGGTGCTGTTGGGCGATGTGAATCTTGACGGAATTGTCAACTTCTTAGATATCTCACCATTTATCATGCGCCTGACCACGGGAGTAGTTCAAGCCGAAGCGGATAT
>CAZKTR010000380.1:0-3686 GCA_964555525.1 uncultured Pirellulaceae bacterium | reverse complement strand
CTCTTAAGAGCTTAACGTGTAATTAAATGAGCCGTTTGGGTGAGATTGCCCAAGCGGCTTTATTTTTTCTAGTTGTGTTGAGCCTTGCATTCAAAGTAGGGCCGTTTGGGTTTGTTGAGTGCAAGTTTAGTTAGCATTGCTACGACGTCTAAGCTTGACACTGCGATCTCCAATCGCTTGTCCAACAGGTTCCGCAGATTTTGGGCCAACTAAAAAAGCGATGACCAGATCATGTTTATCTGACTCAGTTGAGACGTGATAGACTTTGACGTTTGAGGCAATGACGGTGGGTGCGTTATCATCGTTTTGCTTGATAATGTCGACAAAGTCACCCGGGGAAACCTTACCATCGAGCCCGTTTGCCATTGTGAATCCCAGAGCAATAACTTTGTGACCAGCTGGGATCACCGGCAAGTTGTCTGGTTTTTCGACTTGAGGTGGGTCGGCTTGAGGTGGGTCGTTAGGACTAGGTGGCCACGGTTTCGGGACAACGCCTTTGAGTGCAGCGTTGATCGCTTTGTGAAATTTCTTTTCGTCTAGCAGAGTGCGGCTGGTGGTGGCAATTTTTTCAGCCTCAGGTTTTCTGTCGTTAACGACCAAAATCGCAATCAAGGTTGTTGTTTTATTGGCGAGCGTTTTGTTTTCAAACTGCAAGTAATCTGCACCAAATTGAGGGTCTTCGGCAAGCTTCTTGCCTTCTTGGTACCTTTGCTGAATGTGGGCGAAGTCCTTTTCAGGATCGATGTATTTGCCAACTAGCTTGTAGGCTTTCTCGCGAATCAGTGCTGGCTGGGCAATATCGAAAACCTGCTCTGCTTGTTTTGGATTTTTCTCTATTAGTTTTTTAAAGGTGGTTACCGTGGCGGACTGTTCGTCCAAATACTCGTTGATGGATGACATGTCGTGAAACGACTCGCGAGTGTTGGTTCCAGCCAGCACTTGTTTGCGAGATTCATTTCGAACTTCTTTTAGCTTTACCAATGCAGGTGGGTATTTTTTTGATAGCTCCGTCCAAGAATCTAAAGCAAAAGAAAGTCGTACGCCGTAATATGAGGGGTCAATTTCAAGTGAGTGTTTGTGGAACCAAACATGTTTTGCTAACGCGTCGTCATAACGCTTCGCCGTCGCGTCCTCTCGAGCTTCGTTCAGGATGGATTGTAGATCGGGGTTTTTCGGCGGTGACCAATCTTGGGCAAAGCTAAACGGGGTGGTTAGTAAAACAAATAGAATTGCAAGTCTCACAGTCGTTTCCTTAAATGCTTGAGCCGCTAAAAATTATACCATTAGATTGTAACAAAACTTCTAAAGCGACTTGGTTGATGCGGCTATTTAGAATGCCTGGCCTGTTTGAGATTGAAAGAACGCTTCTTTCGCGGAGCCAAAGGCAACTATGCATGGTCAAGCCCGGTTGTCCCGCTACAATCTTGATGCAGGTTTTGTCGGTTTCAAAATCACTTCATCAATCAATCAATCACTCAAACGAACGTAACTCTTGGCTACTCTCGACCAACTCACATTTAACAACCGTTTTGTTGACCAGCTTCCCGCTGATCCGGAGCCCTCGAATACTCGGCGACAAGTTGAGCAGGCGTTTTATTCGAACGTGTTGCCGACGCCGGTTGTGAAGCCGCAGTTGGTTGCGGGTGCTGTGGAAGTGGCGGAGTTGATTGGATTGGATTCTGCCGAGTTTGGTAATCCAAAGTTCGCGAGTGTGTTCGGCGGCAACGAAGTGTTGCCCGGCATGCAGCCGCATGCAATGTGTTACGGCGGACACCAGTTTGGACATTGGGCTGGGCAACTGGGTGATGGTCGAGCGATCAATCTTGGTGACGTGGTAGCGCCCGACGGAAGCCCGTGGACGTTGCAGCTCAAAGGCGCCGGGCCGACGCCCTACTCGCGAACGGCCGATGGGTTGGCGGTGCTACGGTCTTCGATTCGTGAATTCTTGTGCAGTGAAGCCATGTTTCATCTGGGTGTGCCGACCACGCGGGCGCTTAGCTTGGTGTTGACCGGGCAAAGGGTGATGCGGGACATGATGTACGACGGTAATGCGAGGCTGGAACCGGGGGCGGTTGTTTGCCGAGTCGCGCCTAATTTTATTCGGTTTGGTAACTTTCAAATTTTCGCGGCTCGTGGTGATGCAGGAAATTTGAAACGCTTGGTCGACTTTACGATCGAAAACTACTTTCCACATTTGGGCACGCCCAGTAAGGATGTGTATGCTGCTTGGTTTGCTGAAGTTTGCGAGCGGACTTGTGCGATGGTGGTCGATTGGATGCGAGTCGGTTTCGTGCACGGGGTGATGAACACCGACAATATGTCGATCATGGGCCTGACGATTGACTACGGGCCTTACGGTTGGTTGGAAGATTACGATCCCGGTTGGACGCCTAATACGACCGATGCGGAGGGCAAGCGTTATCGGTTTTGCAATCAACCGATGGTGGCTCATTGGAATTTGTATCAATTGGGTAGTGCGTTGGTGGGTTTGTTGGGGGAGACCGAAACGTTGCAGGCGGGGTTGGATGGGTTTCTGGAAAAAGTGGAAGCCGATTCCAATGCGATGATGGCGAGTAAGCTCGGGTTGGCGTCACTCGATTCAGAGGAAGATCAAAAGCTAAAACAAGATTTGTTCGCGATGTTGACGTTAACCGAAACGGATATGACGATTTTCTATCGCAAACTAGCCGCTGTGCCCGCAGAAGCAGATTCGATCGACGATGATGCACTATTGGCGTTGGTGATGGAGGCTTACTATCTGCCGCAGCAAGTTAAGGGAAAAGTTAAGCAAAAAATTGTTAGTTGGCTGCGACGTTATCAGCAACGGGTCGCAGTGGAGACGGTTTCGGATCAGCAGCGAGCGGCCAAGATGAACCAAGTCAATCCAAAGTATGTGCTCCGCAATTACTTGGCTCAGCTGGCCATCGATAAGTCGGAGGCTGGCGATCACTCGATGGTCGCGGAGCTATTGGAGTTGTTGCGGCGGCCGTATGATGAGCAACCTGAGTTTGAACACTATGCTGCCAAGCGACCGGACTGGGCGCGGTCGCGACCGGGGTGCTCGATGTTGAGTTGCAGTTCGTAGCTATCGTTAACTTGTTTAAAGTTGCACCATATACAAGCTCGACGCGCAAGCGAGTGCATTTTTTTTCAGATGTTTTGTGATGCACTCGCTTGCGCGTCGAGCTTGTATTAATTCTTGCGCAAGATCTACGGTTTCATCGCCGTGGCTAGATGCTCCACGATATCGGTGGCGATTAGCGAAATCGCGCCGATTGATTTGGCGGCTGCGTCTCCTGCTTTGCCGTGTAGGTAAACGCCTAGTGAAGCCGCTTCGAAGGTCGAGAAGCCTTGGCCGATCAACGAAGTGATCACGCCGGTGAGCACGTCGCCGGATCCAGCGGTTGCCATGCCGGGGTTTCCGGTGGTGTTGCGATAGTCCTGTTCGCCATCGCTGACAAAGGTGCCGTTACCTTTGAGAACGACAACCGTTTGCGTTTCTTTGGCGAGTTGTTTGGCTCGCTGTTCAAGTTTGTCGCGGGAAGTGATTTGCTCGTCGACCAGCCGACAGAATTCGCCGGGGTGTGGCGTGAGGACTCGTTGGCCTTCGTGTTTTGACAAATCAATATCATCGCCGCTGGCCAATGCGTTCAGGCCATCGGCGTCGACGACCATGGGAACTTGGA
>CAZKTR010000379.1:0-3689 GCA_964555525.1 uncultured Pirellulaceae bacterium | reverse complement strand
AGCTTAGCTCAGGGCCAAGGGCAAGGCAAGAAAGGCTTCCCCGCTTTGGATACCATATTTCTATTCGCGGTGCTTAAGTGTCGTCTGACTTACAGTCCCCCGCTTACGTGACACAAGGCGGTGTCGTAATAACTTCCGTGTTAAGCACCACCCGTTCTAAAAAAACATCTAACATGGTTTTTACCCGAGTGGTTGTTAGCGGCGTGCCTTTAGATCAGCGCTGACCCAGTCGCCTACCGGCTCGTCGTTAAACTCTGTCCCCCCTATTTAAAAATTCCCATGCAACCACCACCCACCACACCGCAAATCCAGCACACCTTCTGAAGCTCTGTTTGGTTTACTCATGTTGCTACTCGATTAACGCCTCCTTCTTGGCTAGCAACTGGTCGATCTCTTTGTTGGTTTTCCCGAGCGATTGCCGCAGTTCCTTCACGACGCCTCTGGCCGCCTCCAAGGCTTCGAAGGCCTCGCGATCACCAAGCGGGTTGTCATTCTTAGCTCGACTTTCTTCACGATAAGCAGTATTGAGTCGTTTGGCGAGGCGCTCTTTGGTAACGCGTAGTTCGGCCAGCCGACGATTGATCTCAATCGCGGTTTTTAACTTCAACGTATCCTCAGCGGTCAACTGCACGTCATCTGCCTTCCACTGTTCGATCTGTAGCAAATCGACCGTTTCAATCCAAGAGGAGCGTCTGGTGTCAGTGCGATCAAACTTGACCGAGAAGGTTTTGGTTTGGCCAGCACTCACTGGCACTTCGAAGGTTAGCAATCGCCCGTCTTGCTCGTAGGCATCGGGGGCAAACTTTGAAAAACTCGTTGTGTCAGGATGCTGCAGTTTCAACATTACTGTGCGATCTTCCGTATCCAAATTCCTTAGCTGATAGTCCAGCTGCCGCGAGACCAAGTGCTTGCTGACCAGTTCCTTTTTCTCAATGACCACTGAGGTATAAACATCGGTGTTGATAACGGGCAAGGACTTCACATTGACCGCCCGGTCAACACCATAGTGAATCAACGACTTCTGCTTTACGTCCACTCGCGACAGCTTGCCGTCTCCGACAAAGTCACCTTGCTGCATGACCGACACCGGTCCCGACAGCATCGCCAAACCACTATCGTTGGTTAGTTCGACCGCAAACAACGGGGCTCCACTTCGTTTCGCACTGACGTCCATCACGCTAACTTTTTTCGCGGGAAAGGACCGGTCAAACACCGGCAACGCGGCACTTTCACCAGCTCCCAGTGAGATCGTATCTTTTAGCTGATACCGCACCATCCGAGCCACCTGTTGGGATTCGGCGCTTGAGGCAAAACCATCCTCGATCTCAACTCCTTCCTGTTTAGCCGGAGCTCCAGCACCTCCAAAGCTACCACCAGCAACGCCACCGAAACCTCCGCCGCCGTGACCACCGCCACCAACCCCACCGCCGAAACCTCCGCCACCGAAGCTAACGCCACCGTAACCAAAGCCGCCAGCACCATAACCGAAGCCTCCACCGCCAGGAGGCTTTGCCTGACCAGGCCGATGGTCGGTTGGGTCACTCCGAACATAGGCAGGAGCTTGAAACCTTTGTTGAGTCACCATCATGTCATTCAAAAATTCGTAAATACTGGTCCCGACGTCCTTACGACTTCCGGCAATTGGATTGAACAAGTCCGTATGAAACGCCTGCGGTTTTCCTGAACGCAAGTCCAACGCGATCTTGTCCCAGTCGACTCCACTGGCGTTGTCGACATGAGCCCATCCTTGCAACTGGCATTGGTCGTCTTTAAAAACCATTCGATAGGTCATTCGCCAGATAGGCATGTCGACCACATAAGCAATCTTGACAGTGCGTTTTTTGTCGCCCTTAAATGCCAAGTCGACTGGCTTTTGCGATTCTTGCTTGGCGGCAACCGCTCCCAGCAGCGCCAAGTTCAGCTGGTCACGCAGATCTTGCTTAACAAACTTCAGGCGATTTACTTTGGCCAGATCAAAGGACTGCAGCCCGTCGTCGCTCAGCAAAACCAGCGCATCATAGGTGTTTTCTTTTTCCGTTCTTAGTTCAACCCCGTAGACTTTTCCTCGAACGGTCTCCTGTCCGATCGCCAGTTCAACGTCTTCCCCACGATTGCTTTGTAGAAGCTGAGCCACCGTCATAGGCTGGCCGACCGTCTGGGCAGCGATGTCCGCTGGATTGGGGGCGGCCTTGTATTCAATCGCCTGCAAGCTGCCACCGCTATCGTTCACGACTAAGCTCTTCAACGCGTCGCTGACCGTCTCTTCACCAAAGTTGAGTCTTACTTTTTTGTCGCCTTCAATCACGACCTCATGCTGTAGCTGGCCGACGCCCGAGTTGTACAACACGATCCGTTTGATGGGCGGGACGGGTAGCGTTTTTGAATCTTCGGTGGCTGGCTTTGTTTTGGCTGGCTGATTACTGGAGTCTTTCTCCTGCATTCCGGCTTCGGCAAACTCCAACAAAGTAGTTCCAAAAAGAAGACAACCCATCAAAAGAGCAGGCGCGGTAATGGTTCTCGTGTTTTTAAATCGGCTCATCAACTCAACTCCTATCGCGGGTAACTTGGCACGGGGTCTGCATACAAAACAAATACGTGCTAACTGCATTGAACCTTCAGCGAATCAGATGCCATTCTTTTTTCAGGGATAAAAAATGAACAATTACCCAAAACTCCAAGCCGCAAAACCTTCTTACTACTTGGCCGTTGTCGATTTTTCAGCCACAACAAGGAGATTTTGTTTTACTTTTGTACTGCTTGCCCACCTACTTCTGTGCAATCCTGCAACAGCCTTCCAAATCGACGTAGGAGCAACGGATGCCTCGGGAAAAGTCTGGAGTTCAATCTCGCATCCGGCACTAGCCACCGAAGCAATCCTACAAGCCCCAGTGCCTGCAACCCTGCTTGGCCCTTCCCAGTTTTCCGGCGCCGTCGAGGTCTTACGGAGCATGGGAATCGATATCGATGTAACAAGTTCGGCGACCGATGACTCTCTAACGATGGACGATGAATGGGAGGTTGACAGGAACGTCCAAGAAATCGGTGAGCTTTTGCGGCGCTACTTGCGTGAAAGAAATGCAGTTTACGAAGTGACCAAATCAGGCACCGTAAAGATCATTTCAATGGATGAAATGGATGATGATCGTTACTTCCAAACAATCGTCTACCGAGTGAATCACCTCGCGGGGAACTATCAAGAACTGGCTATATTGAGACAGCAAATCCAAGATACATTCGCGTATGCGCAGTGGGAGGATAACGGTGGATCGTCTTCGATCAGTCCTCGCCTTCAAGGCGGACATCGAATTCTAATGGTATCAACTCACTACCAATACCATGTCCGATTCCGCCAGTTACTGCACGAACTAACGGCTGCCACCGCGGGCCTGCCGACATCCCAGGCTACTCCCGCCCCATCGAGGATCTTTCCTAGTAGATCAACGGCCACGTACGCGCCGGCCCGCTCGCCTTCGACTCGACAACATTCATCGCGCTTGATCGCTTTACCACCGGCGCCGTAAGTGCCCCTTCAATTCTAGCTACCTGCCATACAAACTCGATTCGCAACCAAGTGTGCACTCAAGCAAGTTAAAAACATTTAAAGCGTTGTAACCGACTTAAACACAAGCCAGTACACGAGAGCTCACTCAAGCTTCCGCGCACAACCAACTTTTATCACCAAACTCATT
>CAZKTR010000378.1:0-3695 GCA_964555525.1 uncultured Pirellulaceae bacterium | reverse complement strand
CCGTTCACGGTCATTGTCGCTCGATTCTCCGAATCGAAAGCGTGCGGAGGGGTAAGATGCTCCAGTTGTTCCCCGAGAATGAATCTACTGTGATTCACGCTATCAACTGGAAAGTTGAGCGACATTCTGTTCTTCGAACCAAAGCCGTGAACGGTTACAGCTGACTTACAGCATGGGATATGAACAGCTTAGCACTTTGGCAAACGGTCTAACTCGTCAGCCGCAAGTTGGCTTGAGCCGTCCGCCATTTTCAAGAACTTTTCGCCACCGACCTCCACCACAACAATCGGCGAACCCACGGTGTATTTCCCATCAAAGGCAGTTGGCAGCGTCACCAACAGCAAACGCTTTTCTACGATGGCTTGGATCACGGCGGCTCGCGGATAGATCCCTCGCCCCGACAGCTTGTCGTCTTGCGAAAGCCGATGAGCCTCGACGTTCAAAATTCGATTGCCATCTTTTTCGTATCGAACCGCTGAGATACCGTATCTTAGCACTGAATTTGCCGAAAGAATTTATGAGTGAAAGGGCGTATTATTATCCGGTTTTTGGGATTGGAAAAGTCGGACAATCGCAGATATTTACTACGTTGCTGCACACAAAGGTCTGGTCTAGCTAGTTGCTGTCAGGGCCATGATGAAAGGACTGATATCTAAAAAGTTCACGACGCCATTCTGGTCAATGTCCGCTTCGGCTTGTGTACCGCTTGCGGTCAAGACACCAATAAACGGGGCGATGTCCAAAAAATTCACCAAGCCATCACGATTGACGTCGCCCAAAATAACGGTCGCGTCAAGTGTTACGGTGAGCATTGCGTTTGAGCTGAAATTGCCATCTACCGAAAAATCTGTGTTGAGTGGGAAGCTGAACGGCTGGCCATCGGCGAGCAATCCCGTGATCGACCCATCCCGATCGGTGACGGTGAAGGCCTCTCCGGGAACCAAAGTATCGAGCTCTTGACCATCAACAAAAAACTCGCGGCCAATGAGATTTACTTGGCTGCCGCCACTGGCAGCAATGGCGTCTATTGAGCCGCCGCTGACCGTGATTACACTACCAGAGTTGGCTTGAAAGAGTCGCTCTATATTCCCGCCGCTGATGTTCATTGAGCCCCTTGCAACAATGTCACGAAGGGTACCGCCGCTAATGTTCACTTCGCTGCCGGCATTGACTTCTAAGGAATCACTTATGGTCCCACCGCTGATAGTTACTAGGCTGCCGCCGAGAGCCTGAAAGCTAATGCCCACGGTCCCACTGCTGATGTTCACTTCACTTCCGGAGCGGGCCATAAACCGTGATCCCAAACTCCCGCCGCTGACATTCACCTCAGCGCCGATTTGGGCCTCGGAGTCATCGCCGATGGTTCCGCCTTCATTGATGTTTAGCTGTATCGTTTCCCCATCAATTCCACTAATGACTGCGAAGTCTCCACCGGGAAAGTTTGCCTGGTCTTCAGGCAGGTTAATCACGTTATTAAAGTCGGTCGCTGGCGAGGGGCCCGGGCCGTTGACCTGAGCCATCGCAGGTGACATCAACAAAGTCGAAACGCCTAAGCAAGCTATAAGGCATTTGGTGATGAAAAGTGATAATGTTGGGAGTACTTGGTTCATGGCTTAATTCACTTTAGGAACGATTCGTGGACTTTGTATGGCATTAAACATTGTACTTTATGTTTTGTGGGAAATTCAAAACGGTCGGCGAATCTGAAGGAAATGTTCGGCATTTTGATCGGGAATTGGTGAAGGCATTGCCTAGCACCAAAATGTCTAGTTTAAATCGTCGATGAAAAGCGATATCCGAAGATACCAACAATGCAGCCTACGCTAGTTGATCTTAGGGATCTGAAGCCAGAGTCGGGACGAGGCTAGGACTTTGGCGAGCCAAACTGTGCCGACATTATCTCACTCGATTTGTAGCTTAACACAAGTCCGAAGGTGGCAGAGTCAGCGCGCAAAAACAACCGTTTACGAATTTCGCAAACGGCTGTTTAGATGGTTGTTTTCGGCAAGCTCTAAGCTTGCTTTTCGAAAGCCCGTTACTTCTTTTTCTTATCAAGCGACTTGTAGTTGCCAGAGAACTTCTTCTTGAATTTCTCGACGCGACCCATGCTGTCGACGAATTGCTGCTTACCCGTGTAGAATGGGTGTGAAGCACTGGAGATATCAACGTAGTAGACGGGATACTCTTCGCCGTCTTCCCACTTGATGGTCTCTTTTGTTTTGATAGTTGACTTGCTTAAAACGGCAAAGTCAGCCAGCTTGTCTTTAAAGACAACTGGGCGGTAATCGGGGTGAATGTCGCTTTTCATCTATCTAACCAGTATTTCGTAGGGTTTTTTGAAGTCGCACAGTCT
This sequence comes from uncultured Pirellulaceae bacterium, assembly GCA_964555525.1. Lineage (GTDB taxonomy): Bacteria > Planctomycetota > Planctomycetia > Pirellulales > Pirellulaceae > Mariniblastus. The sequence continues at coordinate 1,342 of CAZKTR010000378.1, read as the reverse complement.
ATCCAATGACGATGGGAGAACCAAGTCTAGATCGGAATTCTAGCTGAGTTTTTAGAATTATTTTTCCGTAAGAAGTTAGAAAAACTAGCGACTAATCAAATATGCCTGTTTGGGCGTAGCATTGGATTTTGAGGCAATTGCTGGACTTTGTGTGTCTAACTTGCCATTTTGAGCGAAAGATGGGTCTTATCGTCAGAATCCTAGGTAGCCCAAGAGAGTGGGTTGTTGTTGGCTACCGTGGTCTGATCTAGGGGTATCTTTTGGACAAGATCGCTTGAATTTGCTGATAAAAATTTGACGCTTGCCGCTTCTTACCTGAAGATGTTTGTTATGACACTTACCAACCACCTTTTGATAGCGTCCCGCGGACTAGAAAACGATTTCTTTTCGCAAGCGGTGATTCTTGTCCTTGAGCATCATTCGGATCGAGGAGCTGCTGGGATTGTGTTGAACAAGCCTTCAGGAGTACCGGTAGAAACGGTATGGCCCGAGCTAGACGAAACAGAGTTTTGTCGAGAGAACGAGTTGGTGAATATCGGCGGACCTTGTCAAGGACCGGTAGTTGCTTTGCATACTTGCGACGAGTGTAACGAAGTGCCAGTGCTGCCAGGTGTAGGAATGGCGGTGAAGCAGGACAACTTACGCCGTTTGATGCAAACGGAGTCTGATGTGCGGTTGTTTTCGGGCTATTCGGGATGGGCTCCCGGCCAGTTGGAAAATGAAATCGAACGCGGTGGCTGGTACTCGACCGAGGCCAGTTCGTCTTTGATCTTCGGTGATCCATCGGACCTCTGGCGTCAGGCCTGTGAACAGTTTGGAAATGGGATCATCTCGGATGTCGTCGGCAAACAAGTTTCTAACAATCCATCGTTGAACTAGTACTGTGCTCTTCTAAATTGCATTGTTCTTTACTCAGATGAGGTACAAGCTCGCGGCGCAAGCAAGTGCATTTCTCAAAAAGCTGTCGGATGCACAAGCTCGCGCGTCGAGCTTGTATTTCCTTAAACGATGTCGGTTAAAAACGGGTTGGTCTTTCTCTCTTGTCCGATCGTTGAAGGGGCTGAGTGGCCACAGATGAATTGATAGTCGTCGTCCAAGGTCAAAACTTGATCGCGAATACTGTCGAGCAATTGTTGGTGATTGCCGCCTGGTAAGTCCGTACGGCCGATGGATCCTTGGAACAGAACATCGCCCATCAAGATGACTTTGTTCGCGTGGTTGATGTAGATGACATGCCCAGGTGCATGGCCGGGGCAGTGTCGAATTTCGAATTCGTGTTCGTCGATGTTTAGCTTGTCACCGCCGTCGAGCCAGCGGTCGGGTGTCGCATTGAAGTAACCTT
>CAZKTR010000377.1:0-3704 GCA_964555525.1 uncultured Pirellulaceae bacterium | reverse complement strand
CATCAAGTTTACAACGTGGGCACTCGGCCACGTGGCGATTCGGCTCACCGGCGACTTGAACACATTCCTGGAGTAGACACGCTTGACCCGAAGATCAAGACTTGGGCTCATCAATTGCAAGCGGCGGGCTATCGAACAGCGACGATGGGTAAGTGGCATTTAAGTAAAGATCCAGTTCCCTACGGCTTCGACGTCAACATCGGCGGAAGCCACAGCGGCGGTCCTCCAAGCGGGTACTACCCACCTCATGGCAAAGCGCCAGGTTTAGAAAATGCCCCCGAAGACGAATACGTTACCGATCGGCTCAGCGACGAAGCTTGCAAGTTCATCACCGCCAGCAAGGACAAACCGTGGATGGTTTACTTGACGCATTTCGCGGTCCACACGCCGATACAAGCAAAGAAGGAACTGATTGCAAAGTATGAAGCTAAGCAACCGGGGCAATTGCATCAGAACGTGAAAATGGCGACGATGATCCAAGCTGTTGACGACGGTGTAGGAAAAATTGTGGCGACGTTGGAAAAACTGGGGATCCGCGACAACACCGTGATCATGTTTTACTCGGATAACGGCGGTTACGGTCCGGCGACGGACATGGATCCACTGAAGGGCTACAAAGGGACTTACTTCGAAGGCGGGATTCGCGTGCCGTTTTTCGTTAATTGGCCGGGTGTGGTGAAGCCAAATCAAAATAGTGAAGAGCCAATCATCGGTGTGGATATTTATCCAACGTTGTGCGAAATCGGTGGAGCGTCGTTGCCCGCGAATCAAATCGGTGATGGCGTAAGCTTGGTGTCGCTGTTCAAAGGCGAGGTCTCAAACTTAGACCAGGACGGCCAACCACGTTCGCTACACTGGCACTTTCCGGCATACTTGCAGTCTTATGCAAATGTTAACAATGAACAGCCCGATCCATTGTTTCGGGCTCGTCCATGCAGTGTGATTCGTAAAGGTAAGTGGAAGCTGATCCAGTATTTTGAATCGGGGGATTTGGAGCTGTATGATTTGGGCAATGATCTCGGCGAGACGACTAATGTGGCGACGAGTAATCTTGCCACCGTCGACGAATTGTTTTTAGAGCTGGAAAACTGGCAACAGCAAACGAAGGCTGCGATCCCTCGGGCGGTCAATCCTGAATTCAATGCAGCAGCGGAAGCAGCAGCGATCCAGCAGATGAAGTCCAGGAAAAGATCTAAGAAGAACAAATCCAAAAATCGCAAAGCTAAAAAAATGAAAACCGGGTAACGGCATGCAATTCAATTTAGGTGTTTTGGATTCAAACGCGGTTCTGTTTGGGGCGTACTTTCAGTTGTCTGGAAAGTCCGTTATCGATTTTTTGACGGCTAACCCAGTGCTGGGCTATCCGGTTTTGGTGGTGGTGATGAGCGTTATTGCGTTCTTGATGTACGGTTGGGACAAGCGACAGGCCAAGACCAAGGGTTGGCGAGTTCCGGAGAAGCAGCTTCACACGCTGGCGTTTTTGGGAGGCTGGCCAGGTGCGATGCTTGGGCGGACTTACTTCCGGCACAAGACACAAAAGAACGAATTTAAGATCATGCTTTGGCTGGCTGCCGGTCTGCATGCGGCGTTGGTCGTTTGGTATTTGTACAGTCGGATTACCGGTTAGCGGTCGGCCACGTGCGAATTGTCCAAGGAATCGCTTCGAAATGAAGCGATAGGCACTTATTGACGATTCTTGAGCTCCAATTGACGGTATCGATCATCTTGGGCTAAGTATTTTCGGGAGAATTGGTTAAATTGTTCTGAAAGCTTCCGGCTATAGAGAACAACAGTTCCTTCGTCTCATCTTAATATTTACAAAGGACCAGCACGCTGAAGACTCTTGAACGAAGACTCGGTTTAGGTGGCGTCGTCGCCATTAGTATTAGTGCCATGTTGGGCAGCGGTATTTTTGTGCTGCCAGGACTGGCGGCCTACAAAACTGGACCGATGGTATGGTTGGCGTATCTTGTCGCGGGGTTAAGCGTGTTGCCGGCGGCGTTGTCCAAATCAGAATTGGCGACAGCGATGCCGACTTCTGGCGGTACGTACGTTTATCTTGAACGAACCTTTGGTCCGTTGGCTGGGACCGTGTCAGGGCTTGGTCTGTGGTTGTCGTTGTTGCTTAAAAGTGCCTTTGCGCTGGTTGGGTTTAGTGCATACCTTGCGGTTTTGGTCCCTTCGATCACCCAAGGCAACCAGATGATGTTGGTCTCGTTGGCGTTGCTGTTTGGGATTACGGTTTTGAACATCGCGGGCGTCAGTGTGATTGGTAAATTGCAAAAGGTGATCGTGATGATCGTCTTGTGCGCGTTGTTGGTGTTGGCGGTGATGGGATTGCAAACAATGGATCTGGATCACTTGAAAGGTGGGTTTTCCAAAGGAACCACCGGCTTCATTGCTGCTGCGGCATTCGTGTACGTGTCGTACGCGGGCGTGACTAAAGTCGCAGCCATCGCTGAAGAGGTTAAAAACCCAGACCGTAATTTGCCGTTAGGGATTTTGATCTCTTGGATCAGCGTGATGTGCATCTACGTGTTTGTGGTGTTTGTATTGGTAACGAACGTGCCAATCAAAGATTTGACCAATTACCAGGACACTCATGAACCTGACTTGAGCCCGATCTACACACTGACCACGATTATCGCTGGCAAGTCCGCTGGGTTGTTTGCTGCAGTGTTAGCGGTGTTGACGATGGTGTCGATGGCGGTGGCCGGATTGTTGGCAGCTTCCAGGTTCCCGTTTGCGATGAGCCGCGATAGTTTGCTGCCGCAGAAACTGCACGAAGTCAATCAAACGTTTATGACGCCGGTTTGGAGTATTTTGTTGACGTCGACTGTGATGGCGATCGCGATTGTGTTTTTGCCGGTCGAGCAAATTGCGAAGCTTGCCAGTGCGTTTATGATTTTGGCGTTCATGTTCATTTGCGGAACTGTTTTTGTGCTGCGAGAAAACGCTGCGTCATGGTATCAACCGCGTTTCCGTGCCCCGCTTTATCCTTACTTACAGATTGTCGGAATTCTACTGGGCGTGATGCTGCTATGGGCGATGGGGCTAACGGCGATTGCTGCGATTGCCGGAATTATCTTTTTGGGGACGTTGTCGTACGTGTTTTATGGGCGGCGTCATACGACTCGAAAAGGCGTTGTTGGAAAAATGGGACGCCGGCGAGATTTATTTGGCGGAGCGCTAAAGGATGAACCTGAGGCCTCGGCTGCCGGAACTCAAAGTGAATCGGGAATCGAAGAAGCTGAAATCGCTCGTTCGCTGCAAGAAGAATTGCCTAAAGAAGCCGCCGTCGTGGTGCCGTTGTTCGGAACCGAGCGAACGCCAGAAACGCTCGTGGAGATGGCAGCCGCGCTGGCTCATGGTCGGAAGTTAGAGGTTTTGCACGTAACCGCTGTGCCCGAGCAATTGCACTTGGCCGATGCGCTCGAGGACGACAAACAGACCAACGCGCTTTCGCGTCGCATCCATGTGATGGCTGAAGAAGAAGGTGTGCAGCTGGAGTATAACAAAACGGTTTCTCGCGACGTGGTGCATACGATTCATGAAGTTGCCGATCAGTTGCATTGCGAGTGGGTGGTGATGGAGTCATCTCGGCGGCGGCATCGCGGTGTCACGTTCCAAAATCCGCTCGGTTGGTTACAAGATCATTTGCCTTGTAACTTGGCGGTGTTTAAAGACGCAGGAGTTCGGTACAT
>CAZKTR010000376.1:0-3712 GCA_964555525.1 uncultured Pirellulaceae bacterium | reverse complement strand
TACCTTCCTCGATCAAGTCACCGATGTTGTCTGCCGAGGTGACTCGATGCACTTCAGCATAAGTGCTCGATTGAAACAAAAGGCAGGTTGCGAGGCAAAGAATGAAGGGACGCATGGTTTTGGTTCTTTAGAAGGCTGTCGGCGACTGATCATGTATATAGTTGATGACGATGTGGCAGTCAATGAAATGCCTGCAGCGGTTAAAAGGCCGATTGTGGTGGAGGGGAGGCGTTTATACTTGTTGACTTTTTTTGTTTTTTCCCTAACACATCCGAGGTAGGAACGTGGAAGCTGTTGTGTGGTTCCAATTTCTGTATCCAGAGTTTGTTTCTGCGGTTAGATTGGATCTGCCGTTTTGCCTAACACGTGAGTGTTAATTTACAATCAACAGAGGGTTGAGATGATTTTTCGATATTTACTGCTCAGTGCTTCCGCGTTGATCTTTGGCTTGGCGTTTTCCAATGTGGTTGTGGCTCAGATGGATTTCAGTTTTCCCGACGAAAAAGTACCGGTCCTGAAAGTGGAAGAGTACTACGACGAAGCCAACAAAGATAAGCGGCCAATGTTGTTGGTATATTCAGATGGGCGCGTTGTTCGACCGGTTTCTGTTTTGGAGACCGAAGACTACAAGTTCACTTTGAGCAAGGAAAAATTCAGAGTAGTCTTAGCTGAAATTTTTGATAAAAATGACTTTGCGACGCTTTCTGATGAAAAAATTCTCGCTGAGGTTTCCTCGCCTCGCAGAGCAAAGCGGCCGCCGCGGAACTCATTCAGAGTTACGGTGAACACTGGTGAGGATTCGCATGTTGTCAGTTTTGGAGATACGTGGCTTTACGATCGTTTGGGGCTGGGTAGGAAAAGGTATCCGAAGGCGAAGCAGTTGCAGCGATTCCTAGAGGTAGAAGAGGTTTGTCGTGAGCTATCGAACTTGGCTTTGATGGGAGGTGAGAAGGCTTTTCAGGAAACTGTGAAAAAGGCGAACGAGAAATTTAAACAGGCTTACCCTGATGGCCCAGCGATCAGCGAAAAAGATCTATTTAGCGTGCGACGAAGCGATGACGGGAAAGTCGCGGTTCGTTTCAGGGTCAATAAGAAAGTCGTTGCGCCTGACCCAGTATCGGTATGGGTCACGACAACCAAGGGTGAAGCGGAGCCAACTATTAAAATCAAAGTTGACAAAGGAATCTTGATGAGGGATGTAATGCCGCCAGTTAAAAGGCCGCCAATTCGCGGGGTTAACTAATGGGAAATGAAAACTAAGAAACGGGCAGCGAGATCGCTGCCTTTTTATGGTGGCAATTTAACCACGGATAAACGCGGATGGACACGGATAAAAACAAGTTTTAAAAATTCCGAGAAGAGCCTTTTTATTTTTCCGAGTCTGTGGCTATGTTTTGTGTGGTTGGCTCTGGTAGTTGCTTGTCGCGGAAACCATGCAAGATCCCATACGAGATACAGCCTGAGAGTCCACCAAACGACGCCATTCCAATTCCGATCAGGTGCCCAATCATCACGTATCGGACATCGTCCTGTGGCTGGAACCAATTGGAAAAAGTATCTAGGCCGAGAGAACCCTGTAAGCCGACTAGTATGGAATAATAAAAGCCAACTATAAAATGGGGAATGCCACCGATCGCGGCGCCAATAAAGAACGCTCGGCGAAACCCTTTCGTAGTGAACACGCCTACTTGAACAAAGGGTGGCAGGACAACCAGACAGATGAAGGCCATCAGCGCGACACCCGCTAAATTGTTCATCGAAAACGTGATTGCAAATAGCGTGGCATAGAAGGTAACCGCAAGAAAAAATGAACGGGTAGAAAATTGCATCGTTTTCTTTGGTTCGAAAGGCTGGCTGAAACTTAAGCTTTAATCCGAACTTGTTCTAAGGTGTTCTAAGCGATCTCGCAAGGATTCAATTTAAGCGGGCGAGATTACTTTTAGCCAAAGCGGGCGTCGTGGTAACGAAATACGACGAATCTCTTGCTTCTGTTTTAAATCTAGTAGACTGATCGTGTTGTCGCCTGTGTTGGTCACCAGCGCACAATCGCGTTTGCGACAGAAGGTCATGTCGCGCTCAAAGAAACTCGCCTTTGCTGGTCCCGCTTTAACGACCCCTTCGAATTTATTGGCGACCGTGTCAAAGATCGCGATGTCCTCGAGGCCTCGCAAACTGGCCAGTCCCCACTTGCCGTCCGGCGAAAGCTGCAGGTAGCTCGGCTGTAGTTTTGGGTCGCCGGTTGGGATTTTTTCAAAGCGACCTTTTTGCATATCAGTGACCAGCAAGTACGGCCTGTATTCATCACCGGGGTTCCACGATACGTCATGGCTGTATCGTCCGCCTTGCGGTGTCCAGCAGAACCAGCATCGTTCGTCTAGGTTTTCGGTTACGAGTAGCCGGAGGTGTTTGCCCATCGTTTTTTCGGCGAGACTGACTACGTGTACGCCTTCGGATGCCCAGACGAACGCTTCGCCGCGTTCATGGTTGACGGTAACACCATGCCCCCAATGTCCAACGGCTGTTTTGGCAACCATTTTTCCTGTATTGCGATCAACGACATTCAAATGGGTAGGCCCGGACATCTTGTCGGTGGCGACGAGATAGTTTTTAAAGAAGGCCATGTTGGAATGCTGACCGCCGCCATCGTAACGCTTGATCGTCAAGTCTTTGGTGTCCAGCACGTGCAGACTACCGTCGCCGACGGTATTGAACACGATTTCAGTGAATTCTGGATTGGGTTGCCAGTGTAACGCGGGCCCTCCTGGCAGTTCTTTGTTCAGAATGACTTCCCAAGTTTTTTTAACGGGATCGACTTGAAAGACAACGACCGCGCCGTCTTTTGAGTCTGCTCGATGGCCGTGGATGACGAAACGGTTGAGAGCCTCAATCGGCGTGATGGCATGAGTTGCGCGAATGCCTTCGAATGAGTGAAGCAACTTCGCGTTGTCCAGATCAATCAGGTCCAACCGACCGCCACCGTAAGCCATCGCCACCCCCCACATCCGATCACTGTCGCCGGCCTGCAGTTGTTGAACGGCCAGTTGCTCCTGCAAGAGTGCTGGCAGTAGCAGGCCGCCAGCTAAACAAGCGCTACCGGTTTGAAGGAAGCTGCGACGCGAAACGTCTTCTTCGTTTACTGTTTCGATTTCGATTTGTGGCACACCAGTCATGGCTTTCCTTAACGGCTAACGTAAGTTCAGATGGAAAAGTGCTTCAGATGGAAAATGGAGCTTCGCACTTGTGTAGTATGACGCAGTTACTCACGGAATATAACTGATTTTTTGGTGCTTTATCAGACGAGTGGGGACCATGCATGACAACCCGTCGGTCAAAGAAAGTCGATGTTACATTGAGACTAGGCCGTTAGAGGTTTTCAGCTCATAAAATTCCCGGAAGAGCCTTTCGTTAATCACCGAACAGAAAATGTGGTAGCCGACATCATTTCCTTGAAGTTCTAAATCATTACTTTGAATATGTTTCGAACACGGCTGTTCACGCACAAATCGTTGCGATTTTTCGGTTAACATTTGGTTTAACCGTGGCTGGAGTTTTCCTTGTCCCGCCGTGTGAGCCGGTTGAACGAGTCCTTTATCCTTTTCATGAAAGATCTCGATGCGTTTTAAGTTTGCTGCTAATGATTTTCCTGCACACCGGATACTCATTTGTCTGATCTTCGTTGCCGTCGGATCAGTTTTGGCGTTGCCTGCAGCGG
>CAZKTR010000375.1:0-3718 GCA_964555525.1 uncultured Pirellulaceae bacterium | reverse complement strand
GGTGTAAACCCTTGGTTACGACAACCAACACAACCCAAGCCCCGAATGGGGCGACATAAACACGGGGGAAACTGGCAGAATTCATTGAATCTGCAAACGCTTAGCCTTTAAGCACAAAGATGCGAAATTGGGTTTCAAGAGCTCCGCAACGACGATAAAGACAAAGAAAGGCAATCGCCGTTTCAGTTTTCGCTAAACCCAACTCGTGTGGGCAACTCAGCTCCCAGCGGGTTGGCCAAGTACTCGCGTTGGCACTCGAGGCATAAATCGTGCTCCTGACGCTGATAAGCAAATCGTTTGACTTCTTCACGTTCCTCTTCGTTCAATTCGTCGAGCACCTCGTGCAACACTTCCATCTCTTCCGACAAAACCTCTTCGTCGTCTGGCTGGTTTTCAACTGCAACTTGGATCTCAATCAAGACCGTGAACCTCAGCTCGTCTTTCGCGATAGCTCTGTGGCACCGATCACATGAAAAGTGGATCATGATTCTTCCTGTGAAAACTCGTTCAACCCTGATTTACATGATCTATGTTAAGCCTTCGCTCAGCGAAAGCAAACAAATTCAGGAATAAAAGTTTTGACACCGAACCTTCGTCTTGCAAGAATTTTCTATATTCGGCTACCATCACGAATGATGGGATTGCCCGCCCCAACTGAATCAGCCACATGACCGCCATGTCGACTCCTTTTCCCCCTGAAAACCAAGCCAAACAAGGGGCTCAACCGACCGCTGATCAGGCCTCGGACAGCCAAACATCAGCGCAAGGAAAATCTGCTATCACTTCGCCAGCCAGCCAGCAAAAAATCGAACATTTGACGCGAGAAATCGTCCATGAACTGATTTCTAAGCGCATTCGCTTGCTAACTAACTGGGATGCCGTCAACAAGCTGATTAATGATCGAGTTAAAAATTATGTGGACCGTGACTCGCTTCACGAATTAATCAGCAAACGGATTGAGAATCTAGTCGATGGCTCAGCGGTGCATAAATTAATCACTGATCGAATCTCGCCCCTTATCGAACGCAAAACCGTGCACAGGATTCTAGGCGAACGGCTCGCCAACGCTGTCGATCGAGAAACCGTCCATAAAATCATCAGCAACCGCATTCCCGAACAGCCTACGTCGCAACGCCCAGCGTCGTGGGAGGACGATATCTCGGCCAACGCGCTTGATGAAGAACCGTTCGAAACACTCGGTTCTCCCAGCTCGCGAGAAGTCGATTTATTTGTTCGAGCAGCCGCGGAGCACGGTGACCGTGAAACACTCGCCACCGTCGATATCGCTCAACTAGTTGCCAAAGACGATATCCCAATCCCCACACCGCCCGACCGGGAAAGGTACTTTCCTGGGCATGATGAAAAGTATTGGCTGTTTGGTTTGGCGGACTACTTAAAAGTCATGCAAGCGGCAGCCAAACACAAGCTTCAACCCAACTCGGTACTCGACTTTGGCTGTGCCAGCGGCCGAGTGCTCAGGCACTTTGTGGCTCAAACGAACATCAAGGACATTTGGGGCAGCGACATCAATCGCCGACACATCCGCTGGCTCTACGAGAACATGCCGATGAACGTGCGCCCCGTGTTCAACCACTGTATTCCCAGCTTGCCGATTCCCGATGCGTCGATCGATGTGATCACCGCTTTTTCGGTTTTCACTCACATCGACACGTTTGAAATTCATTGGCTGGCCGAACTGAGCCGAATTCTTTCGGATGACGGGATCTGTTACTTTACAGTCCACAATGAAGATACGTGGGAATCGTTGGCGGAAGATAAAAAAAACCCCGACAACCGGTTGGTGAATTCATTGTTTAAGATCGATCCTGAAGTTGCCGACCAGTTACACGGTCCCATGCCAGGCAACCGACTGGTCTATCGTTTTGCTGAACAAGGACCGTATCGAGCACAGGTGTTCCTATCGAACAAGCATTTAGAAAGAGTTTGGGGACGATTCTTTTCGATCCAAGAGATTATCCCGCGACACCATCAACGCCAGACCGTGGTGGTACTGAAGAAACGTCGCTAGAAAAACGCTGCACCTCCCTTCGACGGAAAAAATTTGTTGAAAGAAATTGCACACTATCTTGTTCTTGGCTTGCCTCTCGTTTTCATGATCGCTCTGTTTGCCATCTTCCTTGTTGCTGGCAATGGTTTCCCAGATACATCAGCGACTCCAGAGCAGGGGTTCTGGATGTTGTTTGGCCAAGAGATGCCGGACTCAGTTACCGACAGCGAGTGTCACGGTGCATTCTGGATGGACCACAACTTAGCAATTCGCTTTCAGGTGGACGCTGCCGAAATAGAAAGCTTGACATCTGGCTATCAACCAATCGAATGGACGAACGTGGAATCAAAGTTCGAATCACCTCTCTACTTCGAAGAATTCGACGGTCGTTGGTTGGCAAGCCAAATAACGAATAAAAAGTGCTACACGCAAACCAAAAGAACTTCTGAAGGCTACACGACTTTTAACTATTTAGTTATCGATCAGGACGACAATACGGTCTATGGGATCAGCGAGGGGACAGTTGGCGATCCGATTCCCACTTTACAAGATGGGCAAGAAGAAAACTTTCCAGTTCCTGAACCCTAACTACACCTCCGCTAAGGCTTGCCATTTCAGCCCGTCAGGACAATGATGAAAATCCCAACCATCCGCGGCGTCATCGATCGGCGAATTTTGGCAAACTTCCGTATCGATGCCGAACGCATGGCCGCTGCCTTGCCCGCCCCCTTTGTTCCTCAATTACACCAAGGCTGGGCCGTCGGTGGGATTTGTTTGATCCGACTAAAACAAGTTCGTCCCAACTTCTTGCCATTCCCTTGGGGCATCCAATCCGAAAACGCGGCTCATCGAATCGCCGTTGAATGGGAGGCCAACGGTCAAACACAACAAGGCGTCTACATTCCCCGACGTGACACCAACTCTCGATTGAATGCGTGGGCCGGCGGTACGGTCTTCCCCGGCGTTCATCACTTCGCAGAATTCACTGTCGCTGAAACCGATCAACATTACTCAGTGACCATGACCGCCAATGACGACCCAACCAAGGTTCATGTGGCTGGGTCGGTCTCAGACCAGTTTCCCAGCTCATCAATCTTCCAATCGCTTGAAGAGGCGTCCTCGTTTTTTGAACAAGGCTCGCTCGGTTACTCCGATACCAACACCGACGGCAAGTATGACGGACTCGAGCTAAACTGTGTTAACTGGAAGGTCGAATCCTTAGCAGTGGATGAAGTCCAGTCCAGCTACTTCCAGGACACCGACCGCTTTCCGAACGGCTCGGTAGAATTTGATTGTGCTCTATTGATGAGGGACATCGACCATCGCTGGCATAGTCGCCCGGATCTGTGCTGCGGGTAAACTGCGGTCACGCTTGTGAGCCGTTCGCGCTAGCGTCGGGCATTAACAGAAGCCGCTTGACCTAGCATCCCCGGTCCAAAAACCTGAACCCAACGCCCGACGCTAGCGCGTTCGGCTCACAGACTGTCGCTTTTTTATTAGCCGTTTTGGCGCTAGCCACGGTTTCGTTGCACATAAACCGTGGCTAGCGCCAAAACGGCTCACAACGCTTTTATAAATTCACCCGCTACTCGGCGAGCGATTTATTCGTTATCATGACAGAATGACAGAAGCCAGTGAAAAAAACAGTAAAAACACACCCGATTTGCCGCCCGTAAGAGTCCTGTTGGTCGACAACGACAAGGACCACGT
>CAZKTR010000374.1:0-3722 GCA_964555525.1 uncultured Pirellulaceae bacterium | reverse complement strand
ATTCACATTGACCTTAATAAGTAAATTTTTGTCTAATCTCACTGATGCTGGAATCGGCTTTTCCTGACAAGTCACGCATGCTAGGTAGAACGATCCGACGATCAGTCTAACCTAGCTGGCCTTCAGGACAAGCAATTCCCATCCAAATTGCCAACCGACCAAAATTCTTGAAACTCATGGCGAACCAACCGAAGCTAGAATTCTATTTTTCGTCCTTTAAGTACTGGCATGCAATAAAACGTTATCAAAATCATTTACACGCGACCTACTTATTGGCTTGTTATAAAAACCGAGAAAGAAACCTATGAGTGAAATGTTAAAGGTCGCATCGTTTAGCGAGTTGCAAGATCGCAAGCCAGCCTATGCGTTGGCGGGTGAAGTTGATCTAGTCGTTATCCGTTACGACGACAACGTGTCAGTGTTGTACGGACGTTGTTTGCATCGAGCGGCGTTGATGAGTGACGGGCACGTGGAAGGCAATAACCTTTTTTGCGGAGTACACAACTGGGATTACCGGATCGACACCGGTGTCAGCGAATACAACAACGCCGAGGCGTTGCATAAGTTTGAAGTGACGATCGACGGCGATGATGTGCTGATCAAAAAAGCCGACGTCGACGCCTTCGCAGCCAAACACCCGCAACCGTTTCAACGCGACGAATACCTTGGCCTTTATCAAGACATTCACGGAGCTCCAGAAGAACCCAGCAACGGCTACATCCAAATGCTCGCTCGTAAGGGCACTAAAGGCATTGGCCATCATGGGCCTGTGTCGTCGATGGGTGTTCCGGCGCCGGAATTACCATTGTGGAGCGACCTGCAGTTCGTCACCGCGCAGTTGGCTCGTCAACCGCTGCTGGACGATGATCCTGTTGGAACCGATTTAGTCATCGGGCCCAAAGCAGCCAAACCACTTACGCTGAAGATTCCTTTGTTTGTTTCCGACATGTCCTTCGGGGCGCTTAGCGAAGAAGCAAAAGTCGCACTGGCAACAGGGGCCGAACTGGCTGGAACCGGCATCTGCAGTGGCGAAGGCGGGATGCTTCCCGAAGAACAAGCAGCCAACAGTCGTTACTTTTACGAATTGGCTTCGGGGCGGTTTGGGTATTCGATCGACAAGGTCAAAAAGTGCCAAGCGTTTCATTTCAAAGCGGGGCAAGGCGCCAAAACAGGAACCGGCGGCCACTTGCCGGGCTCAAAAGTTGTCGGCAAGATCGCTGAGGTCCGTGGTCTTAAAGAAGGCCAAGACGCGGTCAGCCCTTCGCGGTTTCCCGACTTTAACGGAGTCGAAGATTATCAAAAAGTTGCCGCCGAAGTTCGCGAAGCGACCGGAGGTATTCCCATCGGCGTCAAGATGTCGGCTCAACATATCGAAGACGACATCGACTTTGCGATCGCCATCGGAGTCGACTACATCATCATCGACGGCCGTGGTGGCGGAACCGGAGCTGCGCCCAACGTGTTTAAAAACAATATCTCCGTCCCCACCATGGCGGCGATCGCTCGAGCAAGGCATCATCTGAAAAAGATCGGCAAAGAAGAGGTCACGTTGATCGGAACCGGTGGCTTGAGAACGGACGCCGATTTTGCCAAAGCCCTGGCACTCGGGGCTGACGGAGTCGCAATTTCCAATTCAGCCATGCAAGCGATCGGATGCCTTGGGATGCGAGCATGTTCGACCAACAATTGCCCGGTCGGTATTGCAACTCAAAAAGAAGATTTGCGTGCTCGGTTGAAGGTCCAAGCGTCTGCCAAACGCTTGCAAAATTTCTTTGAAGCCTCGACTCAATTGATGGTTGTATTGGCAAGGGCTTGCGGCCACGACCACTTGAACAAATTCAATGTAACCGATTTGACGACGTGGAAAAAAGAAGTCGCAGACTTAGCAGGCGTTAAATACGCTGGCGTTGGTCGGTCGTGAAATCACCGACAGTGACTCAAGCCGAATCGAACAACAGTTCTAGCATCCGTTGGTTGTAGCCGGTGTCGCCAGACTTCGGGCGAATTGCCAGTGATCCTGAACTCTGGCGAGCCCAGCTACGCCTTCCCGATCCTCAATTAAACCTCCAGCCCGAGAACGATCCAATGGAAGAATTACTTCTAATCCTCGGCGTCGTGACGTTCTTGTTCGCCTTGGTGTCAGCTAGATTTGACAACTCGTTCATTACGCCGCCGATGGTGTTTGCAGGGGCTGGTGTTTTAATCGCTCTACTGTTTCGAGGTTTTTTCGACGAAGAGTTTGCGAAAGAAGCGCTGGAGTTCGTTGCAGAGCTGACGCTGGTAATTGTTTTGTTTATCGACGCATCGCGGATCAATTTGCCGCTGTTGTTTCGTGAACACAAGATTCCGGTTCGGTTGTTAGGAATAAGCTTACCGCTAACGGTATTGCTCGGCGCGGTCGTTGCGGGATTTATATTTCGCGAATTTTCAATCTGGGAAGCTGCCTTGCTGGCCGCAATCCTAGCCCCAACCGATGCAGCGCTTGGTCAGGCGGTTGTTTCAAGCCCGATCGTTCCCGTTCGAATTCGTCAAGCGTTGAACGTTGAAAGTGGACTCAACGATGGGATCGTTCTGCCATTGGTGATGTTGTTCGCGGCATTGGCAACGGTTGGTGACGGCGTCGAACAATCGAATTGGATGGTGTATTGGTTGATGCAAGTCACGCTCGGTCCGTTGGTTGGGGTTGTTGTCGGATTTGGTGGCGGTTTTCTGCTGCGAGCTTCGAAGCGACGAAGACTGATCAACGAGAGTTTTTTGCGGCTTTCTGGAGTCGCGGTTGCGTTGGTTGCTTGGGCCGGAGCGATTCAAGTTGGTGGTAATGGTTTTATTGCGGCGTTCGTTGGTGGAATGGCGATATCTGGATTTGCCGACAGCATCGGCGAACCGCTTCGCGATTTTGGCGAAGCCGAGGGGCAACTGTTTGGCTTGGCGACATTTTTGTTGTTCGGCATGATCGCTCTCGTGCCTGCGATCGAAACGGCGGATGCCAATTGCTACCTTTACGCGGCGCTCAGCCTGACGGTCATCCGAATGTTGCCCACGACTTTATCGTTGATTGGATTAAAGCTAAAGGCTTCGACCGTTCTGTTTCTCAGTTGGTTTGGCCCGCGCGGTCTAGCGTCCTTGCTGTTTGCTCTCCTAGTCATTGGTGAGTTCAATTTGCCGCACGGAGAACAGATTCTGACGATCTCGGTATTGACTGTCGTGTTCAGCATGGTCGCTCATGGCGTTTCAGCGGTCCCAGGCGCCCGTCTGTACGCCGCCCAAATTGGCAAGCATCAAGACCACGAGGATGACCCACTCGAGCACAGGCACAGCGAATCGCATCGAGATAAATTCACGGTGCGTTAGACTAATCGACATGTACATTGGTTGGCTTTTGAATTGCAATCGCATGATTAAGTTGAGTGTTGGGGCTTGCGTCGCGTTCTGGATGATTCAATAACAATATTTATTACTGATATCGAATGGAATCGCAAATTAATTCCACCTGTCGGACGATGAAAAATGAAATCGGTTTACAACAATCGCGGCTGTCGCTTGAAAAGCAAGATTGGAGTGATGGCAAAATTAGATTTTAGACGAAGTCGCAATGTGCCATTCAATAAAGATTGGTATCATAAACGAGTCATTGGTAATTAACTCGCCAAACTGCGACCGCGCTACGGGCTTATTGACCAACCATTAAATTCGCGAAGAACAAATTCAAAAGGACGTAACGA
>CAZKTR010000373.1:0-3727 GCA_964555525.1 uncultured Pirellulaceae bacterium | reverse complement strand
AACACGTTGCCGGGTTTTAGATCGCAATGAAAAACACCTTTGCGATGCAAGTGCATCATCCCGGTAGCAATCTCTTTAAATAGATTGGTTGCCTGTTCGGCTTGCATCGGGAAACCGGTTTTCAAGCGATCTTCCAGCGAACCGTGTTCGATGTACTCCATTACAAAGTACGGCGGATCAGCTTCCCAACCAACGTCCAGTAATTGCACGACGTATCGATCAGCTTCAAGCACGACGAGTTTTTCGACTTCGCGGGCGAGCATTTGAATGTCGTTACGATTGCGACGCGTGTAAAACTTAATCGCCACACGACGGCCAGTTTTTAGATCGGTGGCCGACCAAACTTCACCAAACGCACCACTGCCAAGGAATTGTTGAATTTGATAACCGGGAACCTTGGCAGGCGGCCGAGCAGGTTCGAGGCTCAAATCGCGGGCTTGACGGCGATCATCGTTCGATTGATGTTCGGTACGGTCCAAGCTACTACAGTCCTGTTAATTTGCCAAAGTGACTAAGTCAGAAATTTCATACAAGCTCGACACACAAGCGAGTGTGTTGCAACATTCTTGGAAATGCACTTGCTTGCGCCACGAGCTTGTCTTTTAAGTGTTTTCATTAGGCAGTTGCGGCTATCTGGCACTCAAACTACTTAAGCTTCTCCTTACTTGTTAATAGGATCCACTAAAAGGCCGGAAGAACCACCTTCGCTTAATCAATTGTCGCCTTATCAGCAGCCGCTTGAGTCTTCATTGATTCTACCATCGCCGCGTAAGCCTTGGCGTGTTGCTTGATCGTTTTTTCGGAACCCACTAATTTAATGAAGCACTTAGCCGTTTTCGAATCAGCATCCTTCGGACTAATAATCACAGCCTTCATCATGTAATTTTCACGAGGAATCTTTTTGCCGCCTGCGAAAGGACCGCCGCCCATCGTCTCCATAAACGTGCCACGAATCTGAACCAATGACAATTCATAACCATCGACCGTTTTCTTTTCTACTGAAAACACCTTATCCGGATTCGCGCCCGTCGGGAACTTAAATTGCGATTTCCAACGATCGAGATTGTCCTGCGTACTACCTGAAGAAAGCGTGAACGTCATCCGCGCATCTTTTTCTTCACCTTCGGCCTTGGGCAACATCAACTCGTGTTTTGTAAAATTGAAACGTGGCTTCTTAGCTTTCCAACTTTCAGGCGCCTCAAAGGCAAGCTCTTTGCCTCGATAATCGACGGTTAGTTTTTTCAATTTAACCATCGCCTCCGGTTTTTCCTTGGGCTCAACTTTCGCCTGTTCGTTTTTTTGTTCAGCTGATTCAATCGCCGGCGGATCGACCGCTTCGACTTCTTGCCCGCGAGAGACCGATGGCAGCAAACTGATCACTGCAACGGCAATCAATAACATCAGCTGACGACCACTGGACTTACAAGAATCGATTTTGTTTTTGGAAAAAGCTGTTAGGCATACGGATCGCAACATCGGATCTCTCCTAAAAATAAAAACGCAGTCTTCGGACTAGAAATTCGGACAACTGCCAAGTCTGATAACGAAACTGACTAATAGCTTCTTGCTACCCAAACAACAACATAGCCCAGCGCAGCGATGACAGCCAGCCCAGCAATAATCGCGCCGTAAAAAACCGCTTGCTTTGCGACGATTGGCTTCTTACTCAAAATAGATGGGATCTCCGTTCCAACTTCGGCAGGGCGACTCGCTTCAGTCGGATCTTCAACGGCCTCAATCTGAGGAAACGCTGACTCGGCCGCAACCCAATCGTCCCAATCTTGCCGCCACACCATGCACCCAGCAAATACATCGCCCGAACTAACGTGTTGGTGCATGACTTTGGCCTTGAGCGGTCCTCGTTCACCGAGTTCTGTACTGCGGAAATACCAAACTTTATCAGGGGCCGTTTCTATCGGGCAAACTTTGCCAAAGTCAGGAGACGGAGAAGGGCTGTCGAGCATAAACACGCCCGAGCCATTCTTAACCGCAAAAACAGGCGATGGTGGTTTGATCGTTCCTTCTTTCGGAGTCTCGGCCAACAGATCACCCGCGATCGTGTCTTGAGCATCAAAATCAATCAGTTGCGACGAACCTTCAGGCGGATTTTCTTCCTCAACATAGAACCGCTGGCTCGGCGATTTCGGTGGACCCGGTAGCAACGACTCGGTGGGCACATCGACGGTCCCGCCACAGTCGGGGCATACCCCCGGTAGACCGGACTGACTGGACTTAACGTTCAGCCGCGACTGGCAGTGGTGACAAAAGAAACGAATTCCCATAGCTTCAAGTGGAAGTAAACTCTAGAAAATAATCGACGCTGAAACGACTTTCCTGATTCAACCTAAAATCAACTCGTCTCAGAGCGAAATTGGAAAGGGTCGTTGCGAGGCGTTGCATCAATCGGTCGAAGTATAGCTAATGAATCGCACTAGCTAAATAGATATGACCGACACGAATATCGATGCAGTGTATTATCAAACCGAAACCCTGATAAAAGTTTCGTTTGTTCGCGTTACATCGGCTGACATTTGCGTTTCATAAAAATTACATTCGCTTAACACCTTGATTTCAGCGGCATACCACAACTTAATCCGAATGGACATTCGATGAGTATTTTTAAAGGTACTGATTTATACAAAGAGCCGACGTGCGACAATTGCGGCAAAATTGAAGATGAATGCGTTTGCGAACCATTGCCCGCGGAGGCAAAACCGCCCGAAAAACAGACCGCTCGGCTTTCAACTGAAAAGCGCAAACGAGGCAAGGTGGTCACCGTCATTCGGGGCCTCGCCGAGGGTCATCCTGCGCCGCACTTTGCAAATTTGTTGACCGCTATCAAAAACCACGTTGGCGCCGGCGGTTCAATTCAAGACCAGCAAATAGAAATCCAAGGCGACCAATTAGAGCGGGTAAAGAGCTACCTGACCGGACTGGGCTTTAAGGTTAAGTAACTCTGATTTCGCAAAGTACTCCGCTTGCCTCGGTTTCATCGCTCATAAACCGTGGCTAGTGCCCAAACGGCTCCGCATTCACCTAAAAACTTCGTTGCTGCACAAAGTCAGCCAAGCTTATCAACGCTTGAGAGCAGTCGTTGGACTCAAGACTGTTCGCGAAATCAATCGCCGCTTGAGCGTGTTCGCGAGCGCGAAGTCGAGCGTACTCAAGCGATCCCGTTTGGGCGAGATAGGTTTGCAACTGCTGAGCAGTCGACGCTGGATCCTGCAAGAACTTGACCAGCTTTCTACTCTGTTCCCCGGGCAAGTTTTCCAAACAGTGAATCACAGGCAACGTTGGTTTCTGATTCAACAGATCCGTACCAAGCGTTTTACCCATTTGATCATCCTGCCCGACAATGTCTAACACGTCATCAATGATCTGAAACGCCACGCCTAAGTTGCGGCCGTAAGCTTCAAACTGATCGATCACCTCTTGTGTCGCACCCGAGAGCAATGCTCCAATCCGGCAACCAACTCCACAAAGCTCAGCCGTTTTTTCAGTGATCATTCGCAAGTAATCCTGCTGCGACAATTCAAAATCGCCCTGCCAAGCGTTCTGTCGCATCTCTCCTTCGCAAACTCGGTTGCTAGCCTGAGCCAACAATTGCAACGCTTCGCAAGACCCACCTTTAGCGGCGACGTGAAACGAATGAGTAAACAAATAGTCGCCCAGCAACACGCTTTGTTTTGCACCCCAAATCGAATTCGCCGTCGGACGGTGACGGCGA
>CAZKTR010000372.1:0-3728 GCA_964555525.1 uncultured Pirellulaceae bacterium | reverse complement strand
TAATCCCAGAAGAATTCCAAGGATTAAAACTCAAAGATGGAACTGCCATTGGCAAGAACCTGCGTCCAGTGTTTCGAGATCGAGATGAGTTATCAGGTTCGGCGGAATTGGGACCGGCGATCACAGCCGCTTTGGAGCAGTCGCGATTCCTGATCGTACTTTGCTCGCCAAACTCCGCAAAATCTGAGTGGGTCAACAAAGAGATCGTAGACTTCCGCGCCATCCACGGCGACGATAATGTCCTCGCCTTGATATTGGACGGAGAACCAAACGCATCGTCCAATCCGACTCTCGACGATTCGCTCGAGTGTTTTCCGCCCGCATTGCGATCTCCATTGGAACCTCTTGCGGGTGACTTGCGGGCTGAAGGCGATGGCAAGGAACGGGGCTTCTTGAAAATCCTCGCTGGCATCGCCGATATCGGATTCGACGATCTGTATCGACGCCACGAACGGGCTCAGCGAAAACGAAGAATGCTTCTGGCAACCGTTGCCACCGCAATCATTGCCGCGCTGGCTGGATTGAGCGTGTTTGCGTTAAACCAAAAGTCAATTGCGGAGGCTCAAACGGAAATTGCACAAGCTCAGACTAAGATCGCGGAAGAAAAAACTATAGTTGCCAATGAGCAAACGATTGAGGCAGAACGGCAAACTGGTATCGCCAATGCCCAAACGGAAGTTGCTAAGAAGCAAACAGAGATCGCGGAAGAAAAAACAAGAGAAGCGAATCGACAAGCTGGCATCGCCCGCACCCAAACAGTTGAAGCTAAGAAGCAGAAAGCATTGGCTGAAAGCAACGCTCGAGAAACCAGCCGAAAGCTGGCTCAGCATTATCAATACCGCGCTAACGAGCTTTTGATTTCAGCTGATACCGATCAGCAAACCGACAATGCTATGCAGGCGACTGTGTTATTAACTGAAGCTATGCGGATTAGCAAACCATTCCGAGAATCCATTGCCGAAAAAATTAAGCTTCAAACATTGTTGAGTAACAAGCGAATTCCTCAGCAGCTTTTTCACCACCAATCACCGCAGTCATTTACGGTACTGCATCACCACCTGATGCTCACTTGCGGGAAGGACCAGACGGTTCAACTTTGGGACGGACGAAAAGAACAACAGATTGGACGAACGCTGAGTTTCGACAAGCCGCTGACAAACGCGGTCTTTTCGCAAGATGGCAACCTTGTTGCCGTTTTTGACGCAAAATACACATGGGTGATCAACTGTGGCTCGGGAGAATTAATTGCCGGCCCCTTGGAGATAGATTCCAGCTATCAGTATGCCGACAAGAATAAACTCTACCCGAATCGCCCTGAGGCTTCGCAAGTCGCTTTCGTGGGAGCCAACAAAGTTGCAGTCATGTGCTCGACTGCACTGAAAGTCTTCAACACCACATCTGGAAACGTTTTAGCTTCCGTAAAAAAGCCCGAAGGCTATGTTTTCAAGAATTTTACTATTCTCGACCACAAGCATCTTTGGGTGAATTTAGTGCCTGGTTTTGGCAGCTCGAGAAACCTCCAGCACAAGCATCAAATTGTATCGTTGGCCGACGGCAGCGTGGTTCGCGAACCAGCACAAGGTCCCAGTCGATTGATCGCGGCCATGACAGGGACTGCGATGGTTTTTGAAGACGACGTTATCTATCTGCAACAATTGGTGGACGATAAAAAGCTTATCGAGTTCCCCAAGCTTTCGAGAAAATTCGTGGATGCAGTTGTATCGCCTGAATCAACAGTTTTTCTTGCTTGGTACAAAGATGGTGACAAGACACAGATTCATATCGCTGATGTTGCTGGACAGAAAATCACCGTTCCACCCCTGGAGCGAGAGAAGATCTTTACGATGTTTCTACTGGACGATCAGCATATGCTGGTTGCCTATGCTGGTAGCAAAGAAAACAAATACCAACGGCGTTTGGAAGTCTGGGATTTCAGAACCGGACAGCTCATAGATTCAACTCCGATCGAAGAGTTTCCAGATCGGTGCACTATCAACAAGAACACCGATAAAGTGGTTTTCTCGAGGGATCATCAAATCTGGTTTTGGAGTTTTAAAAATGGAGTCCACCGTTTAACAGGAGGGCACCTAAGCGACGTTAAACATTTGGCTTTCGTCGATTTCGAACATTGCCTGTCCAGCGATGAAGTTGTTGCGAAAAAATGGAAATTCCCTACGCCTGAACCTCCCGAGAAAAGGATCACCTGGGCTCGCGGAAAGTTTGATGCCGTTACTTCAAAGTTGGCTTTTGGTGACGACTTGATCGCCTTTACAAGTGAGGAAAATGAAAAGCATTACTTTTCAGTCTTTGACGAGAAGCAACAACGTTTGATTGCTGACAGTATTCATGTAGCTGATGCGAGTCGATTTCATTGGACTCCTCTTCGCTTTTCCTCCAACAGTGAGTTCTTACTCGTCCCCTATTGGGCAGAAGGAAATAAAAAAAGCTGTTTCATCTGGGACACAAAGTCACAGCAACCCCGAAAATTTAAGTTGCCTGTGCCGATTCGACAGGTCGTGCGCATCGACAGTTCCGAGGTTGTATATCTTGGGGACGACAACCAGATTCATTTCCACTCGTTTTCCAAGTCGGAACACAAGTCTTTGAAGCTTGGCCCACTAAGAGACGGGAGAATTCAGTGGTCTCCTGATCGCAAGTGTATTGTTGTTGAGGGGGCAGAGACAGCGTTCATCATTAATCTTGATAAAAGATCCGTTGTATTTGATGCATTCTTTTTCCGGACTCCGAACGAGACCTGTTGGCTTGCGGACGAAAATGCCGTTTGGTGCATTGCGAAGAAGCAGTTCTGCAAAATTAATTGGTTAACTGGAGAGGTGTTGATTGAGAGACAAGTTCAGGACTCCATTGAGGATTTAACGTGTCTGGCGGGTAGAGACATGTTGATCAGCAAGAGTACAGAATTTGACGGGCGGGTCCGTCGCTCGACATCGTTAAAGTTCTGGGATTTGGCGGGCAATGACTTGGGGATTGTGATCCCATTTAACGACAAGCAGGAATTCTATCGTTCCGCCGATGACCGGTTTGTGCATGTGCCGGGGGGCGACTCGTTCACAACCGTCTCGACGGCTGATCGCGAGATTCAAGTCCGATCTGATTCTTTTATTCGTGAGAACCTTAAGATTGCAAACATGTACATTGGCGATAACCGAAATCACTTGGTCATTTGGCCACGAAACGGCAAATATCGTGTCTACGATACTTCAACATTGACTCCTATTAGCAAACCCTTTTCCATTCAACAGAGAGGATTCGTTAAGTCATCCGCTGCTTTTGACACTTTTCGGATCGGCGGTGAGATCATGACCCTTTCGACTCGCGAAAAGATTGATTTCTACCAGACGACTACCGGTTACAAAATCAATTCGATACTCGTGAAGGATTATCTGGATGTCGAGCGCGATTTGAAGAGAAGTTTCCGGGTCCTCAAGGGGCGGGGAGACAACCAAGTAATATTGGTTAATGAGAAGAAAAACGAAATGGCGTTGGTGGACTTGGCTTTGGGAAACCTAACCTACGAATCCGCTTCGCTGCAAAGTGCCATCGTTGCGGAGCAACGTGTTGACGCGACTAACGCAGTCGTACCGATGTCAAAAAAAGAAGTAATTGGTGCCTTTGAGGAGTTGCAGAAACTGAGACAACAAGATTAGCGCCCGGGAAGGGCGACATTGAGGCCAAAGGCAGATCATGGGCTGCTGTTTCTCAGACAG
>CAZKTR010000371.1:0-3729 GCA_964555525.1 uncultured Pirellulaceae bacterium | reverse complement strand
AAACAGCTGATCGATGCGGGATTAGTTAAGCCGCGCGATGGAGAACAACCAGTAAACTCCTCACAAACCGACAAAACAACTGACGCAAAATCCCCTAATTTCTAAAGGATGCGATTGAATCGGTCCCTTTTTGTTTATTATGCTGACTGGGAAAACTTTGTGGATGAATTGCGCGATCGCGCAGTTGATACAAAGTTTGAGTTCGAAAAGTTCCACGAGAAGTTAGGGCGCCGTCGCCCTAACTTCTAACTAGCAGAAAATTTGAAGGTACTGACTCATGGACAATCTTAACCCACCAACAGTTTTAATCTTACCCAACGTGGTAGATTTTAATGAGTCGGTTCGCTTGGACTCTTTATTCAGAGTTACTGACGCTGATCTCAATTCAGAAATAACTACCATTCAGTTCCGTGACAATTCTGGTAGCGGGGGTTTCTTCACTCAAAACGGCACTATCCTGACTCCCACCTCAGGTGTGTTTCACACGATTGATGCGGACGAACTAGGTAATATCCGGTACGTCGGTGGTAATTCAGTTGGAACAGAATCCATCAACGTACGTGTTTCTGACGGATCGTTTTTTAGCAACACTGCTTTCGGTTTAATTACCACCGGTAATAGCCGGCCTGTTGTCACAGGGACCGACACCGTGGTCCAAGCTGGTAGTACTGTAAACATCAGCGACTTGATTAACTTCAGTGATGCCGACAACAACCCTGATCTTCTCTACTTCATTGTCGATCGAAGCATTGGCGCCAACGGTGGTCAGCTAGCCATCCGCAATGAAACTGAACTCATTAACCCCCAAGCCACCTTCTTGCAGGTCGACGCAAGCGATCTGTCTCAACTTCAATACGATGCACCTACCGTTGATGGCGAGTCAGAGACGATCAGCATTCAAGTCTTTGATGGTTTCGCCTTTAGCGAATTAGCTGACTTTACAATCACCACTAGTATCCAACCACAAGTCATTGACAATGGCCTTCAAGAGCTAGTAACCAACGAGCGTCGTGCAGCTGCGGATCTGTTTTCACTTGACGCAGACACCGAAGCAGCCAATCCGATCCAATCCTACTTCTTCGTCGATCGTCGTATCAACGCGACTGGCGGTTTCTTTGAATTCCAAGGCGAACGACAAGCCTCCGGCGAGTTTTTCTTCGTTGAGGCAGACGAATTGGATCAACTGTTTTATGTTGGCGCCAGTGTCGGCAATGACCTCGAAAACATCGGCATTGTTACATTTAACGGCTTTGAATTTGGAGACGCTCAAGACATTGAAGTCCTCACGTTGCCTGGCCCAGTCATCGCGGCGGAAACGCGAACGGTCCGCGCCGGTCACTTTTTGAATTTTGCAACAGGCGGCACCGCCAATACCGGAGGAACCGTTCCAGAAGGCGACGAACCTATCCTCGACTTCCTGGATGCCAGCGGCGATGCAATCAGAGAGTTTCTGTTTGTTGATCGACTGACCAACGGCGGTCACTTTGTATTCAGAGGCGAACAGGTTCCATCAGCGGTTTGGTTCCGTGTTCCTGTCGAAGAATTAGACCAAGTCGAGTACGTCGGTGCTCAAACTGGCCCGACTTCGGAGCAAATCGGAGTTTTCGTTAATACGAACTTCATCTGGAACGACCTTGGTGATTTCACGATCGAAACGATCCCGAACCTCAATGCTCCAGTGGTAACCGCACCCGATCTAAACGTTCGACCGGACACTGTCTTGCCTCTAGACAGCCTCTTTGGCTTTACTGATGTAGAAGGCGACAGTCTTCAGAGCATCACTTTCTCTGATAGCGACGATGATCCAGTAACTGGCTTTTTTACGGTCAACGGCGTGCAACAGTCACAAGGGGATCCGATCACCATCCCAGGCAACCAGATTGGCACCGTCAACTTCGTAGCCCCGTCTGGGATCGTCAGCGAAGACATTCAAATCTCCGTCAACGACGGCTTGCTAGACAGTAACGTCGCAACCGCAACCATCAGCACCATTGGCTTGCCAACCATTGCGGCCAACGACAACGATATCCAACTGGATACGATCGAGCGTGTAAATCTTGTCGGTCTCGTACCGCAGACCGACCCCGGCCCTAACGCAACTCGCTTTCAAGTGTTTGACGAAAACACCGCCAATCGTTCGGGTGGACTTGAGCTCGATGGCGTAGAACTACAAAATGGTGTCGTGCATGACTTGACCGTTGCTGAGTTCAACCGCTTGGTCGTTCGGGGCGCTGAAGTCGATATGGGACGCCAACTTGACCCAATTCTTGTCCGCGCCAACAACGGCGTCGAAGGCTTTAGCGAATGGGAGCGTATCAATGTCAACACGGACCCAGTCGGCAGTGCTGCTATAAATACTGGCGCGCTGATTTTAAATAATGACCCCGGTTCACCCTCGACCACAATCACATTCAGCTTTATTGATGGTGCTAATCAGAACGGAAACGCTGGCAACAGCGGAGCTCCAATTCCCGATTACTACGATCCGATGTCCCCCGAAGCGGGGGCTACGATATTAGCACTTAGCCAAGAACAGCGAGAAACTTTCCGCGAGGTTTTTGATTTTTTCGAGAGCGTTGCCAATGTCGAATTTGTTGAACTAGCATACAACCCGGTCACAGATCCGGTGAATCTTGCGGCTAACCCTGAAATTGTAATCGGCTCTTTCGACTTTCCTGCAGCCGGCCTAGGCGGTCCATTTAATGCCTTTGCTCCAGCGACCGGTGATGGACGAGGGCTTACTGACAGTGACATCTTTTTCGATATCACCACTAGCGATTACAGTCCTAACTCGCCAACAGATGTCAGTTTAGGAAGCGGCTACCGCGATGACGTCTATAGTGCGGTTGCTACAGCTTTGGGATTGGGTGATCCAACTCAAGCAACCATCCCATTGTCGATTTTCAATAATTTTGACTACTTGACGGTTTTGTCACAACAACACGATAGTGGCTTCAATCGATTCGCACCTTTCCCTGAGCAGCCGTCCTCACTAGCTCTGTTCGACATCGAGGAGTTGCAAAATATCTATGGGGCGAACACGACGTTCAACATTGGTGACAATCAATACGGTAACTTCTTCTCAGGAAGCGCCCCGCATTTCATCAACAACAACGAGTCGCACCAAACAACCCTCTATGATGCTGGTGGTAACGATACTTTGAACTACACCTTGCATGTTGCCGACGAGACCATTGACTTGCGTCAAGGACAGTTCTCTTCGATCAACGGGGTTCCTCAGTCCTTGCGACTCTCCTATGGCACGATCATCGAAAATGCTCGTGGTGGGTCAGGAGATGACGACATTCGCGGCAATGAGACCGTTAACTTCTTGATTGGCAACGAAGGCGACGACGTCCTGCGTGGCGGTGGTGGCAACGATGTGCTTCGTGGCGGTGAAGGCGATGACACCTTTGTATGGAGCTTGGGGGATGGTCGCGATCTCGTTCAAGAGCAAGGAGCCGGTGGACTCGACACCCTTCAGGTCTTCGATCCATCCGGGTCATTGACGTCACTAGCAGATGACCTCACTTTCCGCCGCTTTGGAAACGACTTGCGAATTGACTTCACCCTAAACCAAGGGGAAGGTCAAGGAACTGTCACGATTCAGGACTTTGGTGATGAAGAGTCACGTGTTGAGTTCTTGACACTTCACGATAGCTCCGGCACTCAGATTGGTAATACCGTCGATTTGCAATCGATCTTCGACCAAGCAACCACCTTGGCTCA
>CAZKTR010000370.1:0-3737 GCA_964555525.1 uncultured Pirellulaceae bacterium | reverse complement strand
CGAATCATACGCGCCAGCGAAATCCCAAGTTCGGCGGTGCTCATCGCGCCTCCAAGACTGACCAGCATCTTACCGCCAGCGTCGAGATGTTCTCGATAAGCCTTGGCGGCGCTCAGTGTTTCGCGAGCGTTAAAGTGCAGAAACTGCTGTTCCATGAACGAAGAGATAGGTGAATCAGACATCGAACTTCCAGCGGTTTGGGGTTTTAACAGACGATGTTGCAAAAATGAAACGCGACTGAGGCTTCTTATCAACGCGTGTGATTTTTGCCACATCGTTTTTCCTAGCGTTTTAGCAACATTGGGCCGGGATTCTACGTAATGACCGAGGTTTGAGCAAGATTCCAGATTATTTGAGTTTTGGCACCAGCAGTGCAACAGGGAGACCAAGAACTATCACAAACCACTTAAGAATTGACATACTACAATGCACGCAAGTCGTCTAGCAGAACTTGGAAGTTGGATTGCCGCCAACTCAGGTGCTCTCATCTACGGCCGCGAAGATCAACCTTTATTGGTTGCTTCGTCCTATTGGATGGCATCAAAAGAACGATCTCAACGCTGGATCACCGCGATCAAAATGTTTGAAAAGGACATTAAGAATCCACAACCGAACCACGATCCGTGGGCATCATTGGAAATCGTAATCCAAGAAGTCATCCAATCCGAACTCCTGACTCGAGTTTGGTCTGCGACGGTACTCAGCCACGATTGGTACCGGCGTTCGGATGAACTTCACGGCTTGGCGCACTCGGTTTACCTAAGTCATACGGAAGTCAAAAACCGATCTCTTCGACTAATGCTTGAATGCCAAGACGAGCACGTTAAAACGGTCGAACGATTGAATGCCTTGCGGGTTCGAATTGAGCGTTGGACCGACGTATTCCTGGGTCAATTGCCTTTTAAAGACATTGCAATTCAATTTGCCTTCGATGCAAAACGAGTCACCGATTTTCATAACGAAAGGCAAGAAGCTTGGGGCGAGGAAATGGAAACTCGACAACGCGTATTCCGAGCGTCGTTCGCCTCGGATCTGCTCCGCAACCAGACTAGCTTCCCTGCAAACCCAGGCCCGAATCAAGACATTGCCGCTGGCATCTTGGCTTGCTTTCCCACAGATCGCTTTGATTCCCTCGGCCTGCCAAAATCGATCAAACTGGCTTGGCTTGAAAAGGCACACCACGACACGCAAATGCTTGTCGATCACTTAGTCGCATTTGAAAACGAAGCTGAAACCGGATTCTCTCGACTCTCCTAAATGCCGCACCGCACCAAATAACAGCAATTACCCCAATACATCGGTAAAGTAATTCCTCACAACGCGATCAAAATATTCGTTGCGAATCTCCATTGGCAACTCATTGTAAACACAATAGTTGCTGATCTGCTTTAGCAAGTCGCGCGGGTGGCAGCGACGCATACGACGCTCCGCCTTTACGTAATGCGCTTCGATCAAGTAGTTGACCACTTGCTCACGATACTCGCATTCCATCCGTTTGCAATAAATTTCGAACAAGTATCTAAACTCGGCGGGACTTGGATCGGTGATTTCAATCTTGTACGGTATTCGACGCAAGAAGGCTTCATCCACCAAGTCACTTGGTTCGAGATTCGTCGAAAAGATAATCAATTGCTCAAATGGCACTTGGATCTTTTTCCCTGAAGCCAACGTTTGAAAATCAATACGGCTCTCAAGTGGCACGATCCAGCGGTTGAGCAGTTCGGTTGGCTCAATTCGTTGACGACCAAAGTCATCCACTAACAAACAGCCGCAATTACTTTTCATTTGCAACGACGCCTCGCTCACGTTGCTGTTTGCATCGTGACGAATCTCAAGTGAGTCCATGGTCAACTCACCGCCAACGACTACCGTCGGCCGTTTGATTTTGACCCAACGTTTATCGAATGCGGATTCGTGAATTAGCGAATTGGCATCGTCTTGAGATTGAATATGGTAGGCGGCATCAAAGAACTTAATGAGTTGCCCGTCTTCAAAGATCGCATGCGGCACCCAGATTTCGTGGCCAAAACATTGAGTGATTCGCTGAGCCAAAGTCGATTTCCCGTTTCCTGGTTCACCGAACAAAAACAGCCCAGCGCCTGAATTAACCGCAGGACCGAGATCTTCGAACAACGCTTCATTGATTGAGATATCACCAAACGCTTTTCTTAGCTGTTCACGCTTGGGAGACTCCGCCCGAATTGTTTGAGCTTCCGCACTCAATACATAGTCGATTAGCGGCACCGGCGCAGGCCCGACATATGAGCAAGCTTGCCGAGCGATGGCGGCGCGATCGCGACCAGTGTCCGTCAACGAATAGTTGTAATCGTTAAGTGGAGCAGCACCCTGATGAACGATCATCTGTCGAGCTCGCAATTGTTGATACAACGGCTCGAGTGCGTTAAACGGCAAACACAAGTCGTTGGCCAATTGACGACCACTGGTCATCCCTACGACGGCAAGGCGTTTAATCAGTAGCGATTCAATTAACGAAATCGGCAACCCTGTTTCTTTTAGCGAAACCGGCTCGGACGGATGATATGACTCATCAGCCATAATCGTGGCTAAAAGATTACTGCCGAGCGTTGGATTTGGGAGGGAAGTGTTAAGCATCGTAAATCTTAGATTGAGTTGCGGATCTAAAAAGCAATATAGGTTACTAACAGTCCATCCCCCGTTTTATCGGCACATGCTTGTGAACTTGTCGCCCATGAGGTCAAAAAGCGAAACGATTTCATCGCAGAGAGATCCAACAGACCGCACAACCCGAATGCTCCGAAATACTGATGTTGCCGTAACAAACAACGCAGCCGGAATCTGATTCGAATGTGTGGACTTTTTTCGCCTTTGTTCACTCGCGGACACTAATCGAAAGCTAGTTATTGGTAACGGTTTTCGCCTACTGAAGGCGCATAACTCGATTCCTGCCTTCTAAAAGCAATAACGATGAGTGAAACAGACATCTCACAACCCGAAAATATCAAGCGCGGAAGCCTCCCCCGTCCTTCGGAGCGCACTTGGTTCTTGTCTGGTCAGACCGACACCACTGAACCGACACGGCAATACGAAATTACCGGTGACGAATTTGTCATTGGCCGTGGTCGCGACTCAGATCTACACCTGCCAGCCGGATGCATTTCGAAAAAACATGCCATCATGAACGTCGAAGTCGACGGAACATTGGTTCTGCGCGAACTCGGCAGCACCAATGGTACATTCGTTAACGGCAAACAAGTCGAAGGTGAGGTTACACTTAAAGACAATGACCTGATCCACTTTGCAGCACTTGTATTTCGCGTCGGATTAAAGAGCAAAAACGATTCGATCCAACACAACACAATTCACGAAGACGTGTGTGACCAAGCCCTCGCAATGATTCAATTCGAGCGTTTGATTAGTGACGGCGGGCTTTACCCGCACTTTCAACCGCTGGTTCGCTTGGACGACCAATCTCGTATTGGCTACGAAGTACTCGGCCGCAGCCGACTGTTTGGTTTGCAATCACCACAAGAGATGTTTCATGCCGCTTCTCAATTGAATCTGGAGGCACAACTAAGTGAAGCCTTCCGTTTACGTGGCGTCGAAATCGGCACTGCTTTTGGCAGCGACACGAATTTGTTTGTGAACACACACCCAAGCGAACTCGATCGCCCCGAGTTTTATGATTCGCTGAAAGAGCTTCGCAAAGTTGCACCCGAACAAACGATCACTCTTGAAATCCACGAAGGTGCTTCAAC
>CAZKTR010000369.1:0-3748 GCA_964555525.1 uncultured Pirellulaceae bacterium | reverse complement strand
CGCATCGCTTCGAGCAACTCAAGTGTTCCGATCACGTTGTTTTGATAGTATTTGGCGGGTTCGGTCACAGATTCCCCAACCAAAGCAAAGGCGGCGAAATGCATTACCGCGTCGATGGAATATTTTTGCAGCGCCGATTCCACTAGCTGTCGGTCACGCATATCGCCAACGACTAACTCAGTGTCGGCAATGGCGGCTTGGAAACCCGTTGAAAGATTATCTAAAACAACGACTTGATGGCCAGATTGGGTTAGCCGGCGGACGGTGTGTGAGCCAATGTAGCCAGCTCCCCCAACAACAAGAACATTCATACTTGGAATTTATGTTTGATTTCAAGGCAGCCAAAGGATGGCGATGTCAAGTAAACTACGCGACTCGACGGAAATCTTGGTTGCGATCGATCAAGTGCTCAATCGTTAGCGCCGGATCATGGTTTGCGTTCCAGCCAATTGAAAAGTTTCTCGCTGACTTAGCGTAGTGTTGATAATTTGATTCTAGTTCGCAAACACAATTAGCCAAGTCCTCAGTATCCACGGCTGCCAGTCCCACGACGCCGATAGGAATCGGTTGGTCCTCTTTTTCGCTGGACAGTAGCGTGGTAACGGTCAAATGGTGAATTGTTGCGCTGGATTTGCCAAACGCGTTTTTGAGCGTAAAACAAACTCGTGACGCTTGCGGATGCAGATTAAACAAAACATTTACGTTGCGGCGTCGCTGGCGAACGCCAACCACCCGTTTGTTGGTGTCGAGTATTTGGCCTGATTCGTCGAATTGTTCGACTTCGATTCGGCAATAGATCCCTGGCGCTTTAGGCCAATGCCAAGCGAAACTAATCGCGGCAACGGACTCTTTGTGGTTCGGGTATACGTTAAATTCAAAGCAGTGTTTGCCTTGGTCAAAGGAAACCACGCCTCCGGCCAGCGGAAGGTTGCGACGGTTCCAGTCCAGCTGCTCAACGGTCAAGACCCTACCATGTTCGAACGATTTTACGACGCGGTCGGCGTAGGAGAAGTTTGCTTCTTCTAGTTGGTCGGACAACCAACTACCAGCCGAAACGATCACCGGCTTGCCACATGCCAGCAGTTCGCCCAGAATTCCTGCTCGACGTGCGTAGTAGGCATGGCTGTTGTAGAACAACAGCCCGATGTCGGTCGACCGGATCAGTTCGACGTAATCGTCGTTGGGGAGTGGATGTTGAGCGTACTCGATCGGCGATTCGAGCAGTTCGGTTGGTTGTGTCAAATCAACTTTATGTGTTTTTAGGGGCCACTTCGGAGCCGCACGTTGCAGAACCAATTTGACTTTACCGTTGGACAGATGGGAATCCCAAAGGTCATTGACAAGTGTTTGCAAATAATCCTGCTGGCCTTTTTCACGACGGATGCCGCCTAGGCAAACCATCTTTAAAGGCCGATTGATACCGCGAGAGTCTAAGTTTGACCGCGAAGGCCGGCGTTTGGCTTGATCACTTGGGAATGGAATAATGTCTCGTGGTTGGTCCGTCGAACTAGTTTTTAAAGGATTTGCGTTGGTAACGCCGCTGGCAGAAACTGGTGATTGGCGAAAGTTTGCAAACCCACGAGACGTCGCCTGGTTTTGACCGCTACCGTTTAGGCGAAACTCGTTGGCGATCGGATAAGGCAACGATACGAAGTCCACAACGCCCAAAGAATTGTATTGGTCGGTGAGCGTTGTCGAGGTTGTGTAAAAATTGACTGAATGATGGTTTAGCTCTCGTAAAGCTGCCAGCATACTGGCCGAAATTGCTTTGGCGATTGGCCGTTGAGCAGAGTACTCGTCCGGGCGGCCGTCGAACAAATTGAAATGAAACTGGAGATGCCATTTGGCTTTGGTCGTGGCTTGATTGGTTTTGAAAAACATCGCCAGACCATGTAGCTCAAGTTCAGAAACGCCAGTCAAGAAGACTTGATCCCCTACTTGGAAGTCCACACCACTGAAGAACTCGGTGCAACCGGCTGCAAATCGCAGCGCAATCAATTTTCGGCGGCGCTGATGTAGTACGGCACTAGCGACGCTTTTAACTCGTTTGAACCATCCCGTTTTGGGTGAGTTGACGATGGCGTTAACCGATTGGCTACGAGTCGCTTTTTGCAGGCCGGCGAGGTAGCTGTCGGCTTGGTAAACTGTGTTGCGAAACACCGGACGAATGATCGTTGAATCGTCTGTTCCCCTACCGGCAACTGCGGCTCGCCATACTTCAGCCGTGAAGGACCGGTGGGCGCCGACGGTGGTTTGAAAGCCTTGCTCTTGTCCGGCCAAGGCGATGCAACGGGCGTAGTCCAAGTGATGACCACCGGATACTTTGAGCGAATGGTCGATAATGTAGAGGTTGGCCACGGCGTTTTCGTGCGAGAACGATCGAATTTGAAGGATTTGATTTCGTCGCGATAGTAGGGGAATTTGCCTTCCTGCCCAAGGCGAATGTTGGCGAGTTTAACTGTATATTGAAGCAACGTCTGAGGTATCAAATCTCCGGATCCGTCTTGACCGAGACTTCCCAAATCTCGTACCCTCTAAACACCGGTAAATCAAACAACGCTTACGCAAAATGGATTTTGCATGCCTGACCGACCCCAACACACCGTCATTCTGCCGTATTTCTGTCGAGAAGAAGTCGATCGCTATCTCCTGATCGCCGAGCGGCTAGCGCAATTTCCGGCTCCCAAGTGCGAAGTGACATTTCTGTTGGCATCGAGCCCAAAGACAGAAACCGATGATGAATTGGTCGCGGCCTATTCGAAACTGGGCAAGACGATCGCGTTTGCCTGTCCAACACAGATCTTCGGATATCCTGAAGGGCCCGGAGCGATGTTTTGGGATTGTATGGAGTACTTGCAAGCTAATAACGATGACGGCGACGGGTTTAGTCTGTGGTTGGAGTCTGACATGGCTCCGGTGAAACCTGATTGGATCGATCGTTTGTCGGATGAATGGTATGCCGGCGATGAAACGCCAATCATGATGGGATGCTATGTTCCAGAAGTTTATAGGCATCGAATTTTGAAGCGGCCCAAGCGAATCCTTGAAGCACACATCAACGGTGGTGCTTGTTACGCATTGGACTTTGCCTCGCATATGCCGCCGGCAGCTCGTGAAGGCGTGTTTGACATGGCCGTGTTTCAGTTCGCAGAAAAAGTTGGTCGAGCAAGATACACACGGCAAATTTCATTTTCGACCAATCAACGCGTGCGTCGTGATGTGATGGATCCGAACAAAGTTTTGTTGCATGGTTTTATGCAAGAAAAAGATTTGTTTATCCAGCAGTGTCTTGCTCCGATTACCGAAACGGAACAAAGTCGCGCCAGCTGGAATGCGACGCTCGATCGCTGGGAAGAGTTTCGTCGGCGAGTCAAAGTTCAGTTCGTGCGTCGTGGAAAGCAAGCGACTTTGGAAAACATGTTCTTAGAAAAAAATCGGTTCGAACGGCAGCACCCCGAGGTATTTCGGCATCAGCCGAAGGCGGCATAATGTCGCCTTTCGCTCCGCGAAAGTAGCGTTCTTTCACGGAGAAGTAAGACATTTTTTTCTGCGAGTGAGCATCATTAAGCCAGCCGAGTCGCTGCTAGATTCAGTTTCGACACGGATTGAGTCAGCTAGCTTTGGTTAGATTCCCCTGAGGCGAAAGTCAAAATGAAAGTCGCCCACTTTTGTACCTTTCCTCATGGCGGAGCAGCCACGGCTGCGATCCGGCAGCACAACGGTTTGCGACAAGCAGGCGTCGATAGCC
>CAZKTR010000368.1:0-3750 GCA_964555525.1 uncultured Pirellulaceae bacterium | reverse complement strand
GATTGTATCGCCGTATAAGTCGATTTGGCAGGTGTCTGGCCCGAACCGTCAGGGTAAATCCGTTTTACAAATAGGAAGGCCCTTTGATGGGTGGTAATGCAACCACGGATGGACGCGGATAAACACGGATAAAAAACTCGTCCCCTCATCCGTGTCCATCTGCGTTTATCCGTGGTTCGTTCTATGATCACGTGATTCGTCGAACCGGTGCAGCGCAACCAACAAAGTCACTTCCAGTCTGTTTGACGCGTTTCTAAATTCCTAAGGTTCTCTGTCCAAAAATATCCGCTGTAACGGCTAGAGGATCATGAAAAAATATCCAATATCTAATCGGAGGTACGATTTTACTTCAGCGGTCGCAGCAAAAATCTGAAATACTAGAAATCAAGATCCTGATTGCTAATTTCGGAGGAAACAAAGATGCGACTGCCATTCACTTTGCCTATCTTGCTTTGGTTCTTAATTTGCGGTGTGTGTTTTGCACAAGTTGGAAACCCTACTTTAGATAAAATCCATCAACTGATGCGAACTGGCGAGGTTGAAGAGGCTGAGTCCAAAGCCCGTACGTTGCTGGAAGAATCGCCCGCTGATTTAGAAGTACGTCTATTAGTCGCCCAGATTCTTAACTTCGACGGCCGGCCAGAGGATTCAATTAAAGTTCTACAAGACGGAATCGAACAAGCCTCCAAAGATGGCCAACGGCACCTATCGTTCTACATCGGATCCGTTGCGATGAAGACCGCCGAAGACGGCCCTTTTGTGACACGAAAACGTGGCACCGTCTCCTACCAACCTGCCGATGACTCGGTCGACAAGCAGGCGTTTGTTGATCGCTATGTCAAAACCGCAGAGACCGCTTTTCAGCGAGCGGTTGATCTATTTGACGATGACATTAGATCGCTTCACGGCCTGGCTCAAGCCGTTTCCCTTTCTTCCACGCCCAAGCGGGCGGTTCCATTGTGGAAAAAGCTCTTGGAGCAAGGCCAAGCTGCGAACCCGGAATTTGAGTTGGAATACATCAAACTACTATTCAAGATCGATCGCAATGACGAAGCAGTAGAACTCGCCAACAAACGCCTTGAGAAACGCCCCAACGACTTGGCAACGATGGGAATGTTGGTCGAGCACTACAAAGCTAACAACAACACTAAAGCGCTAAATTCGTTAACGGCCAAGGCTCAGTTTTTTGAGAGCATTCCGCCGTTTCTGAATCTTGAGTTCTCTCAGGAAAGTAAAGAACGCTTGGCAAAACTAGAAGACGGTGAAGAGGTCGAAAAGCTACTATCCACCAAGACCGAAGAGTCCACTGAAATGCTTGTCGTTTATGTTTGGCGACACCCACACAATGAACTTGAAGACCGAGCATTCGTCGAGCTTGGAAATCGAAAGGCGTTCGAACACTTGAACAAATTGTTCGACAATGCCCAGTCAACCTGTACCGTTCGAGGCGCAGTAAACCAGTTAGCCAGAAGTAAGCCAAAAGGACTTTATGAAAAACTGGTGCGGCTTCTTCCTGGCGACCTGCGGACCTTTGGAATGCAAATGGACATCGCCAATGCTTTGGAGACACTACACGACGAACGTGCGATTAAACCCCTGATTGAAACGTTAGCGGTCAAATTGGAATCGGAACCAAAAGGAGAAAACAGGTTTCTCAAAGACCGGGAATTTGCGCGATGGCGAGCTGCGATGGCTTTGGGAGCTTTTGATGCTGACCTGACCGCTCCGGTTTTGAAGGAGGGGCTCGAGAACAAAATGATTCGCATCGCTTGCCTTGCGGGGCTCTATCGCCAAAACAGTTCCGAGAAATGGCTTAATGAAATCAAAACGGTTGCTGAAGATTCAGAAGCCGATCGCCAAACTATTCGTCAGACGGTCGTTGTACTGGACCGATTAAAAGACAAACTGCCTGCTGACAAAGCGGTACAAGAAATCTTCGAAGCATTCGAAGCGCGATTAAAAAAGAAAGAAGCCGAATCTCAACATTCGTCCGCGCACGCTAACAAACTAATGAGGACGGGAAAACCCATGAACGAAACCATTGCGGACGTCTGGCAGCAAGTTCAGCAAGCTCGAAACGCCAAAGTCAAAAACCCCAACCCCCTGAATCCCCCGGCAAACGAGCAGCAGCTTGAGAAACTTTCCGAAGCACTTGGCTACGACATCCCCAAGGCGCTGCGTGAGTCTCTTCTTGTTCACAACGGCTTGAACAAAGCTGGTATCCATCAAGGCTTCAAGCCGCTCAGCGTCGATGGCATCATCAAGCACTGGCAGGCCGATCGCCAAAGGGCAAAGGAAGCCAAAGCCGAGGGCGATCCGGTTGTCAAAAAGCCCGAGTGGATTCCAGTTTTCGTGGAATACGCTTCAGGCGAAGAGCAGATTTATTTTGATACCAAAGACGGAACGCTGCTGCACTACAATCACGCCGCCGGGAGCTACGACGATCTAGTCAAAGACTTTCGCTACGGCGATTATTTGACTTTCCTGAAAGTTGTTGAGCATCACATCCGCAAAGACCTTTGGTTCGAGTGGGGCCAGGGGCTCGATGCAAAAAAATTCGTTCCACCATTGAGTCTC
This sequence comes from uncultured Pirellulaceae bacterium, assembly GCA_964555525.1. Classification (GTDB taxonomy): domain Bacteria; phylum Planctomycetota; class Planctomycetia; order Pirellulales; family Pirellulaceae; genus Mariniblastus. The sequence continues at coordinate 1,173 of CAZKTR010000368.1, read as the reverse complement.
AACAAAGCCGGGATCAAACAGCTTGAATCGGAGACCAAACAGAACGTAAAAGTCAAATTTGCCGATGGAAAGGTGCTCACTGTCGCCGCCGACCAGGGAAACAAACTGGTCAATTCGATTCTTGATGCAATGAAGCCGGTAAAATTCGTTCGCACACCCGTAGTTCAAAACCCGGACTACGAAGTCGAATTCAAAATTGGGAAAGTCGACTACAAGATCGGCATTAAGAAAGGCCCTAAAGAAATGCTGAGCTATTCAATCAACACGGCGAATACTCAGCATTCTGGCGGAGATCCTGAAAAGTTGAAGAAGATCATTACAGCAATCATTGGGCCAATTTGACTCATATGGTAGCAACTCCCAACAGAACTTAAATAATCCTGGCCTCTTCGATAGGTAGTTAATTCACTGATGTTGCCTCATTAATCAACGATGCCAACCTGGTGGCGATAACCATAAAGAAAGCCTCGAGAACACTTTGCTCGAGGCTTTCATACATAACCTGTCGAAAGTCATTTATGGCTGCTGCCTGAAACCTTGCTGACCATAAACCGTTTGAGACGTAGAACGAGAATGAGCACATGGTGGATCGGGACAATTTGAAGAAAGACGACTTGCAGGTTTCAACATGCTTGCAAGTTCCGTTTGGCACGATCGTGTATGGTACGGCAGCAGAAATAAAGCAGAACGAGAAGCGAAAGGTGAAGTACCCGTTTCCAATTGGAAATTGGATTTACGGTTAAGCTGAATGGAATTAAAAGTGAGGGTGTCGACAAGTTGGTCATTAATAGCCGTGACATCGTCTTGTACACAGAAGGAGGAACCTCTCAGGACCCAGAGACAATAAAAAGTCTTATGTAAGGCCCCTGAACTCTGGCGAGCCCAGCTACGACTTCAAAAACTGACTTTCCCGGCCTGAACCGTTACCAGCCCCAAAAACGCTATTGTCCGTAAGCTACGCATTCAAAAGGTAAGTTACTAGAATCGACACGGCTTAACCGATCTAATTGAAGACGCTTGTTATTAATAATATGGCTCTTCCGGCCCTTTTAATTGACTAACATAGCCAAGTGTCGAAGACAAATTCGGTGGTCTTGGTGATCGGCAACCCCGACTGCCATAGGAAAACTGCCTGAAATACAAGCTCGCAGCGCAAGCAAGTGCATTTTTCGT
>CAZKTR010000367.1:0-3784 GCA_964555525.1 uncultured Pirellulaceae bacterium | reverse complement strand
AACTCCAGCCGCATCCGAACTGCTTAAAGAACTTGCTAAACCACACGATGACCCCGTCGCCATTGAGGCCCGGGCAACTCTTGGGATAACAGAAAAGATATTGCCGTAGTCACGATTAGCGGAATTCAAGACCGACGGTTACTTTGCCGCGGCAGTGGCGCACCGGGTTCTGGCACGGCCGGTGGGGGGCGCTGCTCCTGACCGAGGCGACGCTGATGGCACTCTTTAGACTATGCGCAACAGCGAAGTTTTTTAACTGGCGGGCACTACAAAACCTGACCATTTGCACGATTCAACGGTCTACCTGCCTACGAAGTGTTCTAGTCTATTGAAAAACCTGATACGTTAGAGGATACAAGTTCTTAGATAATTAAAAATCATCGCCCTATCAGCTCCGCAACAACAACCGCATTCGTGTTAACTCTCACACACAGAAAGTTTGCGTTGATTTCATATTACCTACTTCGATCAAACTTGTGTTCCGCATCTCATGAATTAAAACATATTTGATGCTGTAAATCCCTAGTCATTAAAAAATCATCTCGCGATCCTATCGAGTTCACGCCAGCTACGCATCCAATTTGTGGAATTTTGACACACCGAAAGTTACAACTATGAATCTACGAGTTAATCTACTTGCGATCTTCGTCTCATCAATTTGCTCAACCTGTGCCCTGGCCCAATTCGATACCATCATCAATCTCCCCGAAGATCCGGGCAGTCCAAACCCAAGCGAATTTTCAGGCGATTCGATTGACTCTAGGCAAGTGATTTCCTCAGATACACAGCTAAACGTTTCCGACGGTGGTTCGATTGGAGTTATATTTAGTGCTGGTGAACTGGATGGTTCAGACACCAACGTTGAAGTCAACATCTCGGGTGGGAGTGTCGGTAACAGCTTTGACGCTAACAGTGGCAGCACGGTCAACATTTCGGGAGGAAACGTCGGTAGTAGTTTCGACGCCAATGACCGCAGCACCGTCAACATTTCGGGAGGGTCAATCGATGTTGGATTCGACGCCAATGATGGCAGCACCGTCAACATCACTGGGGGGACATTCGATATCGGTTTCGACGCCAATAACGGCAGTACGGTTAACATCTCAGGGGGGAGATTCGGTCAATTCTTCGACGGCTTATTCGGTTCTAGCCTCGACGCCAATAACGGCAGCACGGTCAACATCTCGGGAGGGACGTTCGGTCGAGAATTCGCCGCCAATAGCGGCAGCACGGTCAATATCTCGGGGGGGACAATCGGTATATTCTCCGACACCAATGAAGGCAGCACGGTCAACCTCACAGGGGGATCGATCCTTCGTGGCTTTGAGGCCGCAAGTGGCACCCTCAACATCTCGGGCGGCGACTTCCGACGCAATGGAAGTGTTATTGATCTCTCGTCACCCTTTACCCTAACTGAGGGTGATGTCTTTACGGGTACGCTCGAAGACGGCTCATCCTTTGTTTTTTCAACGCTCGCTTTGGACAGCCTAAGCGGTGTCAATTTAATAGAAACATCCACGCCAACGATCAGTACCACTCCTCAAACAATCAATACCGCTTCGACATTACGTAGCGTTAGAGCGGGAGAGACATTCAATGTCCAAACCGGTGGCGAGCTCGGCGATGCCTTTACTGCGGTGGACGCAACGTTAAACGTTCAGGCTGGGTCTGTTGGAAACGATGCTGAAGTAGCTAGATCTGAAGTCAACATCTTCGGTGGTTCCGTTGGCGATGATTTCGATGCCTTTGATAGTACCGTCAACATCTCAGGTGGCACGATTGGTGAAGATTTCGACGCCTTTAATAGTACCGTCAACGTCACAGGAGGGGTTATTAACCGTGATTTTCAGGCCTTTAGTGGCACCACGGTCAACATCTCAGACGGGGTAGTCAGTAGTGACTTCCAAGCCGAAGACGGCAGCATCGTCAACTTCTCGGGTGGGAGAACCGTTGGGTCCGTCGACATCAACCGTGGAAGTGAAGTCAACATCTCGGCGGGGGATATTAGTCGTTTCGACGCCAATGGCGGCACGCTCAACATTTCGGGAGGAAGTGTCGGTAGTTTTAGCAACGCTAGTAACGGTAGTACCATCAACGTATCAGGAGGAGAGATTGGAGGAATCTTGGATGTCACTGGTGGCAGCACGATCAACATTTCAGGGGGGACATTCGGTCAACGCGTCGAAGTCTTCAGCGGCAGCACCGTCAACGCTACCGGGGGCTCGCTGGGGGTTAATTTCGCGGCTCTCAGTGGCAGCACCGTAAACATCTCGGGGGGGATCGCCGGAGGTGGGTTCAACGCGGCCACTGGTAGTACGGTTAACATCTCCGGCGGCGAGTTCTTGCTCAACGGAAATCCATTTGATGTCTCGTCTCCTTTTACCCTAAATGATAGTGATATCTTTACTGGAAGACTTGAAGATGGCTCATCCTTTATTTTTTCAAGTTCGGATAGCCTAAACGGTGTCAACTTAATAGAAACCTTCACTCCAACGATTGATACCACTCCTCAAACAGTCAGCACCGCTTCGGCATTGCAAAGTCTTAGCGCCGGACAGACGCTCAATGTCCAATCCGGTGGCGTGTTAAGGAGAGACTTTAATGCTGTAGACTCAGCGTTAAACATTCAGGGCGGATCGGTTGGAGACGCTTTGCAAGTAGCTAGGTCTGAAGTCAATATCTCCGGCGGGACCGTCGGAGACTTTTTCGATGCCTTTGATAGCACCGTCAATATCTCAGATGGGGCAATTGCTGAAAGATTCGATGCCTTTAACAGCACAGTCAATCTCTCAGGAGGTTCAATTGACACCCGCTTCACCGCCCATGATGGCAGCACCGTCAATGTCACGGGTGGTTCAATCGACACCCGCTTCACTGCCGAAGACGGCAGCGACGTCAACATCTCAGGGGGGACTGTTGGTCTTATATTCAACGCCAATGATGGCAGCACCGTAAACGTCTCGGGAGGGGCGTTCGGTAGAACCTTCATCGCCAACAGTGGGAGCACAGTTGACATCTCCGGAGGAACGTTCGGCCGAGGCTTCATCGCCAACAGTGGGAGCACAGTTAGTATCTCCGGCAGTCAATTCTTGCTCAATGGAAATGCTATTGATGACCTCTCATCCCCCTTTACCTTGAGTGGTAGCGATGTCTTCACCGGGACGCTTGAAGATGGTTCAGCCTTTATTTTTACACCTCTCGATTTTGACACCTTAGACGGTGTCAACTTAATTGGAACGTCCACTCCAACGGTTAACGCCACTCCTCGAACAATCAATACCGCTTCGACATTGCTTAGCGTCAGAACGGGAGAGACGCTCGTCGTCCAAGCTGGTGGCGAGTTGGGCGAGGACTTTACTGCCGTAGGTGCAACACTGAATATTGAAGACGGATCAATTGGCGATCTTGCTGCAGTAGCTGGATCGGAAGTCAACATCTCAGGTGGAACCGTTGGGCGAGAGTTCGACGCCTTCAGTGGCAGTACGGTCAATATCTCAGGAGGGATCGTGGATCCAGCCTTCCGTGCCTTTGACAGCACGGTCAACATCTCAGGTGGGACATTAGGAGATGATGTCGTGGCCACCAACAGCACCGTCAATATCTCAGGGGGAACCGTCGGTGATGATTTCGATGCCCTCGACAGCACCGTCATTATCTCAGGAGGGACAGTTGGAGGATCTTTCGATGCTGAGAGCGGCAGTACCGTCAATATCACAGGAGGGACCGTCGGTGGACGTTTCGACGCCAATGATGGCAGCACGGTCAATATCTCAGGAGGGACCGT
>CAZKTR010000366.1:0-3801 GCA_964555525.1 uncultured Pirellulaceae bacterium | reverse complement strand
GTTCGAAACCAATTGGCCCAAGCAGATGCGAGCATTTTTAAAGAAGGTTCAGACATCGCGCCCAGCGTGACCTCAAAAACGTAGCTGCATCTCGCCAGAGTGCAGGACATTATGGGCTTCCCTAAGGCTCGATCGCTTCAGGCGAAAGTTTGTGTTCTTGCTCTAGTGGAAAGTAGTGGACGTCAGGATCTGTCTCATAACCAATGCCCGATCCTTGGATCTCCGATTTGCATCCTAAATACGTCGCCATGCATAGAGTCAACATGGCAGTGATACAGACCTTCTTCATAAGTGCTCGAGCCGGCCTAATGGATGGCGTCCCAAATCTGTTTGGCATGGTCCTGTTCGGATTTGCTGGGGGTGAATTTTAAACGACGGTCATTAACTCGAAGTTGTTTGTCGACCGTCTCGGCAAACTTAATGATTTCTTGCGGGAAGTTATTGTTAAAGTAAGTTGCCGAGCGTTTTCCATTTTGGACAATCCACAAAATCCATTGGGACCCGTCAAGTATTTCTGAACTATAGATCCGTTTCATCCCAGTCAGTTTTTCTCTGTTGGCTGCATCGATAATCGAATTGAGCTCACCGTCAGTTAGTTGAAACTGAACGTAATCTCCATTGATACGGTAAAAATCGACTACCCCTTTGTTGTTTATTTTTACTAGATGAAGCCCGTGCATGCCGCTGCCGCGACCAAGCTGTATTGAAAACTTGCTGTCTTTTGAAATTGTAAAAGCTCTCTGCGGGAGAATGGCGCGACCAAGGCTTTCTAATTTCTTTTCGCCGAACAAATGATCTTTGGCGTCATGGATTTTAAAATCGCCGGCAGTCTTTGTGGCTAGATTGAAACGAAATTGAAAAATGCTACCGCCATTTTTGTTTTCAATTTTTTCAGCGACTGGCCAAGCGATTTCCGTATTGCGATGAAAAGATTCAATGTCTGCCAAAAGATAGTAAGTGCAAACAAGCACGCGTTCGCCTTTCTCATTTTTACACCCAAGGAACTGGCCGCCATAACAATAAGCAAAAGGAGCAGTCCAAGTGCTTATGTTTTCCTTGAAAAACTTTCGTTCAGAGTGCATGTTACTACCGAACCGATTCAGTATTTTCGAAAGCTGACGGTCAACTTCCAAGACTTCAGCGGTTTCAGGTTCAAACAGGACTTTACCAGTAAGCGAAGTGTCCGCACGAGTGTAACTTGTCACGTCGCTTGGTGAAATTTTCACTAAACGGGACGAAACAATATGGGAGTCAGGTTTAACGTCCTGCCCTATTGCTAACCCACAACTCAATGCAAACAGTATGGATATCAGTGGTGAAATTTTCATTTGTCAAACCAAATATCGTGATCGCCAATCCGGAACGAGCGATCCTCCACTTTAAAAGCACGCGCGGTCCGGGTTTGCGTGCATTGCATTGCAGTGATCTGCGTCAAGGATCTCGTGAAGCAGCCATGATCATTCTACCATCGTGTAGAAACACTCCAACCCAGTTGGGGCCATTTCGGATGTAGATCACGTCGTCGGTTATTTTGTAGTGAACGGGTAAGACTTTGTGGCCAGTGCTCATTTGCATGTGAGAGGTTACGATCGAGAGTGAATCCGAGTTATTCGTTGCAACTCTGCCCCACCGCGATAAAAAACCACGACGCATTAGGTGAATGTTTTCAGATAGATCTAGCGGAAACGAATCAACAACATCCAAATCGATTGCATCTAGAAGTTGGGCTACCTCATGGGGGTTCGGCAAGACGTGCTTGATCGAATACTGGGGAAGTCCGTGAAGTTCGATTAACTGATTGATTCGCGCATTGTATCGGTTAGCGAATCCTAGGTCCCACCTTCGATGTTGTTGGTATTCTAATCCAGTTTCTGGATCGAAATCATAGTGAATTGCTACATCACCAATCTGTTCTATTTCGTAGTCGCGATACACAACTGCGTTTGTTTTCCAATCTAAATTAGCTCGTTCGATTGCATTGTTTTTAACACTAGATTTGATCGATGATTGGTATCCCAATGGAATACCTAAAATCAAGGCGATCCAGCCAATCATCGCAAAGAACGAAAACAATGAAAAATTGGTTTTTGCCCCGTCAATTCGATTTGCAACGAGGTTTCGACCGGACGAATAGATAAACTGAGATGCGAATTCAACAGTGAAAGTGATAAGCAGATGAATTGGGCCAAAGAATATGGTGTTGAGCAACATTTCGGCTGGCCCCATACTTCGCGGCACAATGGTCACTATTGTCCCGGCCATGAAGAATGCTGTTATCAACGAATAAATGATTAGCTGCTTTTGGCGGTTTCCGAAACGAGTTGAATCGAAGTAGGCGGAGGCCAATACAGCTACTGGCCAAATGAACGTGACGCCATACCAAATGGGTGCGATCGGTGGGTAACCACGGCATCCAATTGCGGGGCCACATAAAAGGGCGTGGGAAATAGCTCCGGCAACAAGGATGCCGCTGGCAATTATTGGGCGTCTTGTCTCGGAACGTGCCATTGCGTATTTGCACCTTTTAAGCGGTCGAGATCAGCAAGTCGGAACAAGTGATCACCACGCGTAAGCCCGACTTCGCGTGCAGCACATTGTCATGCCGTATTTTTATTCGTTTTCCTGGAGGCCTGCCAGCCGTTTTGAATAAATCTCGATTGCCTGTTTAGCATAAGATGCATCTTTGGTTTCGAAATCACTCTTTGCATGGTTCAGTGATGTTTGGGCCGCGTCGCGTTGGAGTTCTATGATTGATTTTTCGGCCCGATCATCGAGCCATCGCCCGACGTTTTCCGTCGTTAACACTGAATATAAGCTCGCGTACAATTTGGGCACTGGCGGCTCGATGATATCTTGGATCAGCCAGAAACAATGATCGGACATGTTTGGTATGCCATCTACGGTACGGCTTAGGTAGTTTGATGCAGGGACTCGGTTGTCAGCAAGGTGTTTTCGAAGCGAATCAATTGCAGCTCTGCCGCCAGAGCGTAGCTTCGTATCGGCTTTGCGAACCATGTCAATGTCGTTAGAAGATGCGATCGTTTCAATCGCAGCCTCAAACGCGTCTGTTTTTTTGACCACAGCACGTACCCATAACTCTGTGAAAGGGTTGTCTTGGCCGATGTTAATAAGCTTCTCGTTCTCGATTTTAATTTTGAAGACTGACTTGACGCCAATCAACTGTTTCGTGCTCTTATTTGCGAAGGCAATTGTTTCAACATAGCGATCTCCATCAAGTGAATACGTTCCGCCGTGGTGGAAAATCACTTGTCCGTTTTTAGGGTTGTGCTGGGTGATCAACCAGTAGCCGAGGCCGATGAACTTCATTCTGGCGCCGGGCTTAGGTTCAATTTCCGCGTCCGGTTTTCCCGCTAGAACCCAAGCACCGAGCATTTGTTGCTGAAGTGTTTCCGGCTTCTCAACGATCTCATTATCCGGTTGAGCTTCTTGAGCGGAGCACATTGCAACTCCGGCGATTAACAATGTCAGCTTAGAGACAAGAAAGCAGGCGAAATTTGAGTTCATGGTAGTTCTTCTGAGCTTATTTGAGCGGCATAATGTCCGTGACCACCGAGCCGGAACGAACGATCATCCAGACACTTTTAAACCACACGCATGTCCGGCTTCGCGTGCATCACATGGCTATCCCGCGTTTTGAGACGAAGCTTCAAGCCTTTCGATTACCTTGAGAACGACGACTGACAACACGGCTAAAACGACGGTGGTTGTAATAACATACATTGGGTGGGGACTGTTTGGGGACAACCACAAAGTTAAAATAGGCAAAAAAACGCTCGAAAA
>CAZKTR010000365.1:1970-3803 GCA_964555525.1 uncultured Pirellulaceae bacterium | reverse complement strand
GTTAATCCCAAACCAGCTGAAAAGTTACAGGGGATTTTGAAACCGGGATTTGAAGCAGAGCGGCCGAACGCCTTTTTACGAAAAGGCAAAGTAGGAGATTGGAAGAACTATTTTACCGATGAAACCAAGCAGTTATTTAAAGAAATAGCAGGCGAAGAGTTGATTCGTCAGGGTTATGAATCGTCCCTGGATTGGTAGCCGCATCCGCTGAGAAGGTTGAGATTAACGTTGTAGGCGTTAAAGTAGCCATTCGTTGATCACATAGCACCAAAACCGAACGCCAGATTACAATGCGATGGACCCAAGTCGCATTTCACGTCGGTTTTAATGTTTATTTGCTGCGCCTGGGTCATCGCGGACGTTACCTGGATGCAAATGCTAAATCTTAATGACCCTAATTGCTGCTGCCTGTCTCTTGGTGCTGCGCCATCATTTGCTCTCGACGACGCAGTTAGCTCGCCAATGAACGTTGTAGAACGCTGGGCAACGGCGTTGTTGGCCAATTTAATACCAAAGCCTTAAGATGGCGTTTCCCTAAATTCTAATGGAGTGGGCATGAACCATGTTTTCGCGATCTTGGCTATGTTTATTTTTTTCGTTGGTTGTGAGCAACTGGTTGCTCAGCAGACTGACCAACGTGATCAACTGTCGATCGAGAAATCAGACGTTGAAGAACTGGTCAACGCTGCGGCCAATCGCTTGATTGAGTTGCAAGAAGAAGATGGTGCTTGGCCGTACGAAGGTGTCTATCGGGTTCGACCAACTGGAATGAGGCGCCCAACTCGTAAAGATTTGGTGATCCCCGTTGGCTATCGGATTGGCGGCAGTTCAATCGTTTGTTCATCGCTGATTTCTGCCAAGCTCAAAGATCGTTCGAAAATCGAAACGGCTGTTACTAAGAGCACCAAGCTAATTTTGGACGAACTCGAAGATCCTTTGATGGAGCCAACCGCCCGGGACAGCTACGATGTGCGTGTTTGGGGGCACATTTATGCGCTGGATTACTTTTGCCGTTTGCACGATACGAAAGGATTTGTGGAGCTAAAGAAATCTACGGGCCCGTGGATTCAAAAGCTTGTCGACGCGCTCGTGCTGGAAGAAATCAAAGGGGGCGGCTGGAACTATTCCAACCAGCGACGCCACGCTTGTTTTGTGACAAGCCCCGCGCTGCAAGCTTTGATGCTGGCCAGGCAGTCAGGAGCGACTGTGCCTGACGCGGTTTTTGAACGAGGCGCAGAAGTTTTAAAGAATACAAGAGATAACAGAACGGGTGCGTTTCAATACAGCGGAACTACGGGAAGAGACACATTACCCGGTTCGATTGCACGGGGCCCGGTCAGCGAAGCGACTCTGTTGTTGCTGGGAGGCGGGGATACGGAGAAATTACAAGCTGCGATAAACGCTTTTCATGTGCACTGGGAAGAACTCGAAAAGCGTCGTAAAAAAACTGGAACCCATGTCGGGCCACACGGCGTCGCGCCGTACTACTTCTACTACGGCCATCGGTATCTGGCGCAAGCGATCAAGATGCTGCCCAAGGAAAAACAAGACGATGAGTTTCAAAAGTTTTTGCAAGTGCTGATGAAAACTAAGGATTCTGATAACACTTGGAACGATCGTGTTTTCGATCGATCAAAAGCATACGGAACCGCGATGTCGTTGTTGGCACTGTCGCGAGAAAATGTTCTGCTGCCCAAAATAATCAAACTACAGCCGAAAAATGCTGATGCACCAAAGCCTGACATAGTAGAATCAACGGATGAAAAGTAGTTAGCAGTAACCAGAACCGGCGAAGTTAGCTTGCTTGAAAAACTGCCACGACAATCGCATCAC
>CAZKTR010000365.1:0-1870 GCA_964555525.1 uncultured Pirellulaceae bacterium | reverse complement strand
ACAACCCTTACACAAAGGAAGTGCGATACCAGTGGCAAGGGATTGATTGATCGAATCTGGTGGGATAAAAAGTTGACTAGAAGGTGGATCGCGAGACAGCAATGTGATGCGCGCAATCGGACCCCGCGCGTGGTTTTAAAGTGGAATATCGATCGTTCCGGGTCGGTAAATCCAGACGTTATTTACTTTTTATTCAATGAAGACTCCTCGCGAAATTTTGCAAGATGCCACTGGTGAGAACTTCACTTACGTGGACTATTACAAGGATGGCACGCCGATTGATGTGTCGGCTGAAGAGCCCCATGCTAAAGTCACTTTGTCACTGTATCCTGGACTGAACGACGTCCAGTTGGCGGAGTTAGAGAGGCAGCTACCTGCACCGCTTTCACGTGACATCCGTAATTTATTGTCGAGTTATTCAGGCTTCGATATTCACCCTGACGTTTCATTCACAGATTACAACGCATGGCCATATAGCTATCTTTTGCCACATGTTATGGTTCTTGCGAATGATGGATGTGGCAATGACTGGGTCATCGAAGTTAATCCGACTTCTGGACAATGGGAACATGTTTGGTACGGATGCCATGATCCATGCCATCTCACCTATCAATGCAAAACACTCAGTGAGTTTATCGAAGGTGTTTTGGATCTTTCGAGGCTTGAGAAATGCAAAATGGGCCATCTTAGTATTTTAGAACAGAGGGGCGTCGAGTGTCAGGCTCGGGTTGTTTCGAGGATGCGAAAATCTACAATGGACGACGTTCTGGCTAGATTTGTTTCTGGGCTAGATCACAATGATGTTGTGGTTGACTTGAGAAACGCAAAGGCTGGTGACTCGTTCAATGTTTGGGAGATTCCGCCAGGTCAACCAATCAAACGCCATGGCCATGAGTTGCTGTTTGCGTACAGAAAAAAGCCATCATTCTGGAAACGGCTGATCGGCAGTCTCGCCAGATAACATTATGATGTACGCGAAGGCGGACCCGCGCGTGGTTTAGAAGTGGAAGATCGCTCGTTCTGGTTCGGTGGTCACGGATGATATATCGCTAAGGACAAATTCCTATGACATGGTTTAGCTCAAAGGTCAAAGTCACGTTTATTGATGAAGCCACGGGTGATTCATTTGGCGTCACTGAGATGCTACCAACCGATCTTCCTGAGTCGTTTGAAATCGACACAACGCTTCATCTGGGCAACGAGGACTGGAGCGTTGTTGACGCCCAGCCAAAGACGCGTGCTGAATATGAGAAATCCAAAAGCTTGGTGTTGCGACTCCGCCGCATTGAGATGATGGCCCCGTCGAACATTCTGTTTAGTTTGCCGTCGATCTGCAATTCGATTCCCGGCGTCGCCGAGCACAAGCTTTCCGGGGCTGAGTTCATTCTCGCGGAAGATGATTGGCGGCAATTCGAGTTCGTATCAAATGACCATGCCGCCGACGTTGATGACGAAATCGAGAAGATTCGACTCATCCACGAAAATGCGTCTGCTGACGTTGGGTGGCGTGAAATCCATGTTCGGACGAAACCGGAATTGCCCATTGTGTGTACGCTGGCGCTGGCTGATCTCGCAAGTGCACTGAACATTGCCGGTGATTCCGTGGGCGTAACATATAGCGGCGCGCAATCGCAGATTGCCCATGGCTATGCGTTTCGAACAAACGACCTGACCGTATATGGAGTAGTTGCCGACGGCGACGTACAGACAATTGCGTTCGAACAATACTCAGATGTTTCGCCTACATCCGATTCGATTGGTCGACTTAAGTCTCTCGCTCAGAATCTAAATCTCGATCTGGTATACTGGTGTCGATGTGCGAGGGTTGGGCCGGATGATCCGTTATTCGAATCGCTTTTGGCCAATGACG
>CAZKTR010000364.1:0-3805 GCA_964555525.1 uncultured Pirellulaceae bacterium | reverse complement strand
GACATCGACCAAAACGGTATTTTGAACGTGTCTGCGAAAGACCTTGGCACCGGCAAAGAAGCCAACGTCGAGATCAATGAGTCTTCTGGCCTTTCTGAAGAAGAAATCCAGAAGATGAAGCAAGACGCGGAAATGAATGCCGAAGAGGATCGCAAGCAGTACGAGTTGGTTACCGCTCGTAACGAAGGCGAAACCATGTGCTACCAAGTTGAAAAGACGCTCAAGGATAACGCCGACAAGTTGAAGGACGGCGATAAAGAGCCGATTGAAGCTGCGATGACAAAGGTTCGCGAAGCGATCAAAGGCGTCGACACCGATGCGATCAAGAGTGCCGTTGGCGAACTTGAACAAGCTTCACACGCGATGAGTGCGGCGATGTATGCTGCCAGCGAAGGTGAAGAAGCGGCACCAGCCGAATCAGCCGACGCCGCACCAGCCGAAGACGATGCGATCGACGCGGAGTTCGAAGTCAAAGAGTAGTCGCTCAAGTAGCTAAAAAGAAAGCCAAACGCAAGAAGTAAGCTTCTTAGACGCACGCTTTTATTTTAATGACACAACGAGAAAGGACTGCTCTTGATTTCAAGAGCAGTCCTAAATTTTTGCGACATCAGCTACGAAAACCAACTTACCAGTCTTCAGGTGGCGCGACGATCACCGACCTCGGCGTGCACCACAAACAACTGACCGAATTGAGCCACTGTCATGACCAAACACCCCCAGGTCGTTTCGGTTAAACCGTCTCACGTATACGACATGCAGGCCGAGGGCCACTTGCAAGGTGGAAGCCCGCCGCTGGGCGGCCGTGTTGTCTTTAAGAGCAATGGATGGGTGGTCGCCTTTGAGGGCCCGGAAGTAATTGCTGACTTTTCTGTGCCTGGAAAATTCAGTTGTCAGATCCATCCGGCGGAAAATATTGTGGTGGCTCGCAAGTTCGTGCATCCATTCGATGATGATGACTCTGAGCACTACCTGTTTTTCGATTTTGAAGGCCGAAAACTTCATCGCATCGACTGCGACCGTTTTCAAGATGACCGCCAAACACCTACCCGATCGGCAGTCGGTTTTGAAGAAGACGGTTCGTTTTTCATGATGGCTCCCCAGGACACTCGAAACAGCAAACTTCTAACATGGCCTGCCAACACACCAATTGAACAACTTGGCAACTCTAAACACGCCACTGACACGATTGATTTTGCGCATTGCTGGTTCGAAATTGATGCTCCAACGCTTCCGGGTTGGCGGGCTTTTGTAAACGGCTACCCCGAAGATTGTCTCTGGTTTACGAACTTTAGAACCGTTGATGGGAAGTTCGAAGTCGGTCGCACCATTCCGTCAGGCAGTTCTGACACACTGACTTTTAACCCTGACGGAAGCGAGTTTTTGGTTCGAACTGTTACTGACTCGTATGAATATTTGATCGCGCGGCACAGCTACCATGAGCGCGAAGATACTCCGGATCCTAATTGGGCGGGATACACGGAGTTTGATTTCAAGCGATTGGCAGTTCCAGTCAGCTGGCCTTATGACGATCCGACTTCGGAATACGATCGCGATGCTCCCGAGTATGGAACATTCTATCTGGATTCGAAGTGGGCGATATTTCGTTCCTACTTGCTCAACCGACTTTATCTGTTAGATACTCAGGCAATGAAATTCGTTGCGGAGTTAGAGATCGAAGGATTTGAGCTTGGGCCAGCCAAAGAAAGGAATCGGGATCAAAGCCGGCCTGTTAAAACGTTTGATTATGGTGAGGACGAGCAAACGCTTTGCTCAGACGTCGAACAAATTTTGCGTTGTGGCGACTTTCTGGTCGCCCGTTGTTTAGCGGGAAACCGTGAACGAACGGTCAATAAAATTGCGTTTGTAAAGCTGCAAACGATTCTGGAAAAATTGGAAAACCTGACCTAACCATTCGGCCTTGAGAGTTCGCTTGTTTGCATAGAGGTTTTTTTCATGCGCAAGTTCGTAGTGCCGTGTGAGCCGAACGCGCTAGCGTCGGACGTTACGTCAGGTTTTGCGCCGGGGGCTAGGTCAAGCGGCAATCTGTTAATGCCCGACGCTGTGCGAACGGCTCATAGGCGTGACCGCAGTTTCTCACGGCTTCCGCGCGGATAGTCGCCTTTTGCTCCGCAAAAGAGCGCCCTTTATACCGCCAAACCCAACTTTGGCACACTTTTCCCTCTACCATCCTCAAGGCCTTCTGGCCTGCCAAATGATTTTCTGAGGAGAAAACTGCGATGACATTTCAATTTGAAAAACTTACGACCAGTGCCCAAGCCGCGGTCGCCAACGCACAAACGCTCGCCGGCGGCAAAGGCCACGCTGAGATTACGCCGATCCACTTGTTACTGGCCTTGCTTAAGGAAGCCGACGGTATCGTCCCCGCCGTGATCGACAAAATCGGTGACACTCGAACGCAGTTGACCACCACGGTTGAATCAGAAGTCGAACGCTTGCCTTCGTCTAACAGCTCCAGCCAACCAGCTGTCAGCCGCAGCTTGCAACAAGTCTTTGAAGCCGCTGCAAAATCCGCAGGCACGATGAGCGACGAGTTCGTATCAACGGAGCACTTGTTGATCGCATTGACCGAAATCGACAGTCCCGCAAAACGTCTGCTGTTCGCTAGCGCAGTCGAAGCAAAATCGGTGCGCGAAGCACTCAAACAAGTTCGCGGTTCGGCTCGCGTAACCGATCAAAACCCGGAAGCAAAATACCAGTCGCTTGAAAAGTTTTGCATCGACCTTGTCGCCGCCGCCGAGGCTGGCAAGCTCGATCCAGTCATCGGGCGAGACGAGGAAATTCGGAGAGTGATCCAGGTTCTGTCGCGTCGTAGTAAGAATAATCCCGTCCTGATCGGCCAACCGGGCGTCGGAAAAACGGCGATCGCCGAAGGTCTGGCGCTACGTATCGTTCATAACGACGTCCCGCAGAGCTTGCGCAATAAACGCGTCATGGCTCTGGACATGGGAGCGTTGATCGCGGGAGCAAAATTCCGCGGCGAATTCGAAGATCGACTCAAGGCAGTGCTCAAAGAAGTCACTGCCGCGGCCGGACAAATCGTACTTTTCATTGACGAACTTCACACCGTCGTTGGAGCCGGCGCAGCCGAAGGTGGCAGCGACGCAGCGAACTTGCTCAAACCGGCACTCGCTCGCGGGGAACTGCACTGTATCGGCGCCACGACGTTGGATGAATACCGCAAATACATCGAAAAAGACGCCGCGCTCGAACGTCGCTTTCAACCCGTTTACGTCAACGAGCCAAACGTCGAAGACACGGTCTCGATCTTACGAGGACTCAAGCAACGCTATGAAACTCACCACGGCGTCCCGATCAAAGACTCGGCTTTGGTCGCAGCGGCTGAGCTTTCCAATCGATACATTACCGATCGTTTTTTGCCAGACAAGGCCATCGACTTGATCGACGAAGCCGCGTCGCGTTTGGCGATGGAAATGGACAGTGTGCCACAAGAAATCGATATCGTCCAGCGACGGCTGACTCAGCTGGAGCTCGCCGCGCGACAACTGGCTGATGAAAACGATCAAGGCGTAAAAGATCGGTTGGACGCGGTTAAAGCTGAGATGCTTGAAAAGCGACAGGAGTTAGCGAGTTTGCGAGAGCAATGGGAATCTGAAAAACTCGGCATGACCGGTGTGCAAACGATTCGGCAGCAGTTGGCCGAAGCACAACGACAGTTTGAGCAATTGGATTCGGCGATTAAAGCGAAGCAGTCCAGTGGTCAGCCTGTCAGTGAAGACGACTATCGGAAGTTGTACGAGCTGGATTCGGAAAACAAAAAGCTGGC
>CAZKTR010000363.1:1946-3812 GCA_964555525.1 uncultured Pirellulaceae bacterium | reverse complement strand
CCTGCTGCAGCGAGCGCATCAATATTCGGAGTTTGAACGGGTGTGTTGGGATTCGTAAACCCAACCATCCCAGAACTGAGGTCATCGACAAAAATGTAGATAATGTTCGGCTGGTCTTGGGCTTGCAGTTGCTTGTTAGCCGGTGTGCCAAACAGGCAATACACAGCGGCCACAAGAGCAACAAGACCGCGCCAGAGAATGCCGCGAACAGGAAGTTTCGATCTGTTTTGTGCTGTTTTCATCGGATACAAAAAGTCGGCATAAAAGTGGAATGGATTGAGGAGGAAAACTAATAGCGATAGAGAAAGCGTCATCACTAACGCCTAGTTAGTATATCAAGTATCGGTTTCTCGAGTTGTCAGATATTCTTGCGAAGTTGGTCTTAGAACCCCCAAGGCGAGTCAATTTTTGCGATAATCAGGGCAGATCTGATTTTCAGCCTTTATCTTAAAGATCCAACGACTAGATGGACAATGACATCAAGGCATCTTAGTGCGCATGATATTGACTTATAAACGAAGTGCACAACCTGATTTTGGCGAAGGCGTGGTGAAACTCAACCTCGAACGTGGAAGCGTGATTTTGAAATTTCTATTTTTAAATAGGCGTCGGCTCGTATGGGGTTCGATTTTCTTACTTGCATTGGTGTCCAGGTTCCCCCTTGTCGCTTCGGCTCAAGAAGAACCCCCGAAAATCGAAGTGAAAGACGAACCAAATATTGCTCATCAAAAAAACGCTCTCAAAATTGAACTTCAAAGAATGCAGGTCGAGTTGGAGTTGGGCGACAAGCAGCTTGAGAAAATTAGGAAGAACGTTGCTGACGTTTTAGTTGCCTCTGCCAACAAGATGAGAGAATTCTGTCCCCCCGACATTGTAAATGTTAGTGATTATCCCGCGTTGATCGATCGCGATCTCGCTGACGCAGCTCACGAAGCAGCTAGGGATTTTGCCGACGCCACCAAACTGTCTGAATATCGCGCTGACTTCAGAAAGGTTGTGGCTTGGGAAGACAAGTATGCGAGGAAGAACGTTTTGGTTTTTCTGGATACCTTTTTGCAGCTGGAGCCACAGCAGCTAACCAGAATCGAAAAATCCCTTGAAGACAACTGGGATCCCGTTTGGAATGTTCGTGTAATGCGAATGTCGTTTGACGGCTATAGCGCGTGTGAGCCCGCGATCCAGTGGCTACAAGCCGACGCGTCCGTCAAACTTGATGATGTGCTGACTGACGTTCAGAAAAAGATCATGGTCAAACTTAAAACCCTTGGGGGAAACTATTCGCGTGTTACTGGATTGTCAGAAGAAGCGGAAACGAAGCTGATTCGAGAAGACCTTGAACTGTTTCTCGAGCGAAACATCGAAGCGCTTTCTGCGAAACTCGAACTTGGCGAACGGGATATGGCTCGGATAGAGGTTGGCTTTAAAGGAGCGTGGAAGGAGGTCGCACAGCTTCGGACTGCCAACAAGAAAGCCTACAAAAAATCGGGTAATCTATGGCAAATGGCGGGGTTGATGGATTCCGGGTTTCAACAAATGCGAAGGGAGATACTTTGGCAACGGACAGTTTCCAGAATTCTCGATGGGGAACTTGGTGAACAATACGAGAAACAGGAATCCGATCGGCAGCAAAGAAGACTGGAGGTTAGCGCTGTCTTTGGTATCCATTACCTAGCTAGAAGGGTTCCGTTTAAACACCGTGACTTGGTAACGCTTTACGCGCGTTCGACTGAGCTGATCAAGAAGGAGAACTTTTCGGCAATTTACCGCGGTGTTTTCCCGATGTTCGAACAGCCCGATAAGTTTTTCAAAGAGGCCTTGTATCCCGAAACATATTCCCGTGTTGAATCGATTCTGTCAGAGACTGGC
>CAZKTR010000363.1:0-1846 GCA_964555525.1 uncultured Pirellulaceae bacterium | reverse complement strand
TTGGCTTGGTTAAGGAATCCCCCAGTACCGAAAGCACAAAAAGCTCAAAACATTCCTGAATCTTCTGTGAAGTAATCAAAACGGTGTCTTACTCGTGGGGCCGAGTTAGATTATAAATTTTGAAGCAATGATTTTGTGCTGCGCCTGATTCGTGAGGTCAACGCGACCAACAGGTATTACCATCCTTTCCAAGAGCAAGTATACCGATGAAAATTTTTCCAGTATCTGTCTTGCATCTCGCTTTTTTTATATTGCTGGGGTGCTTTGCGTTTGGTGATGTCGCTTCGGCGCAAAACAGTAAACAATTTGAAATGCCGACCGATCCTTCGGTTTGGCTTAATTCGCCGCCGCTCACAACGGAGATGCTCGCTGGCAAAGCGGCGGTGTTGTATTTTTATGAAGAAACCTGACCGAAATGCACCGAGGCTTGGCCTCAACTGTTGGCGGTCGCCAACAAATATCAAGGTGAACCAATCGTCTTTATCGCAGTCAACTCGGGAAACAATACTTCCAAGGTAGCATCGTACCTCAAAAAGAACGGTGTCACTTGGCCTACGATTGTCGATCCTGCTCGTAGGTTCGAAGCGGTGGCGGGCACGGGCGAAATCAGCCTTAATAGAATCAGTGGTTATCGAGTCCTCGATGCCGAAGGTATGTTGAAGAAATCGTTTGGTCTCGAGCCGAGTGCAAAGTTGGCAATGACCACTGCAAAATGGAATATCGATCCAGAGGGCTTTCCCGATTCGCTAATAGGTTGTTGGCAGGCGATCGAGTTTGGTGACTTTGTTTCGGAAGCGCGGACACTCGGGCGCGCCATGAAAAGTAAAAAGCCCGAAATCCAAACTGCTGCACAGACGTTGAACACCTACGTTCAGGGAAAGTTGACCGCGACTCTGGAAAAAGCAACTGAGGCAAAAACGGCGGGCGATCAATGGCTGGCCTACAGGACTTATGAGGAGTTTCAGTACCGTTTCAAAGGTCACGACACCGAGATCGATGTCAAGGCTGAGCTTAAAACGTTGGCAGCCAGCGAAGCGGTTCAGACGCAAAAAAAAGCATTGAAACTATTTGAAAACGCGTTGAAGACAGCTAGTCGAGCCGGCATGGAAAAAGCTGCGAAGCGTTTCAAGAAAATTATCCAACAGTATCCCGATACCGAAGCAGCACAAAAAGCTCAAGACGTCCTTGAATCTGCCGGTAGCAAATAGATTGTCCAAGCATTCAATGTGGTCTTCGCCACCTCGCTACCTCGCTCGCTACCTCGTTGCAAGGCTCTGCCTTGCAACGCACTGCATCAGTGGCTCTGCCACACACAGCGGTAACCCGCAGTGTGAGCAAGGAACCTGAGAACCAGCGAAGCGTCAGTGCCTCGCTGCGCCCCAATCAATTTCTGACACCGACCCAATTAATCAATCACATAGGTACAGGATTTAGCATGACGATTTCGATTCGAACAGAAGCAACTCGACCAATTTGTAAAGCATGGTGGGCGATCCTGTTAGGAATTGTTTGGGTTGGTTTCGGCAGTCAAGCCATGGCGCAGAAAACAGGTTTTGATGCCAAGTTTAAATACAAAGAATCGATAACGCTTGATGCTCTAAACGAACGCCCCGCAGAAGAACTCTCGCTGTGGTACTCCAGACCGGCGAAATTTTGGGAAGAGGCGTTGCCGCTGGGCAATGGGCGTTTAGGCGCGATGGTTTATGGCGGCGTCGGCCAAGAAATGATCCAACTGAATGAAGATTCAATCTGGGCAGGACCACCAGTCCCGGAAGTAAAAGAAAGCGTTCAAGAGGAAATTGACCGAGTGCGACAGTTACTGTTCGACGGCAAATATGCTGAAGCT
>CAZKTR010000362.1:0-3815 GCA_964555525.1 uncultured Pirellulaceae bacterium | reverse complement strand
TGGAGTTTTATGAAACTCGGATGGCGGGTTGGGCCAAGGGTAAGAGTGTTTCTTAATCGCGATGATGTTTTTCCTCGGCCGGCGCGGAAGACTGGCTGGAAGCGCCGTCGCCACCCTCGTTCCAAGGCTCTGGCTTGGAACGCACTGAACCAGTGGCTCTGCCACACACGATGGCAACTCGTAGCGTCAGCAAGAGTTTGGTATACTGGTCCGCGCAAGCTCGCGGGTTCGTAAATGGTTTGCGATTCGGATATAATTAAATACTGACGCTGCTTTCTATAATCATCTTATTGCATTGGTTGACTGATGAACGACGAAAATCAAAATCCATTTCGACCGCCCAGCTTCAATCCGGAGTCGGTGAATGAAGACGCGAACAAAAAGAAGTCTGATTTTGAAAACGGCAGTAAGTTAGTGACGTTGGCTGAGTTTGATAATTCGATTGAGGCACATGCTCTCAAGGACATGTTGGCGATCAACGGGATCGAAAGCCGAGTGACCAATGAATCGATGTCGGCGAGTTTGGGGTTTTTGGCGGGCACGACTAGTTCGTTTTCGCCATCGGTAATGATTTTGGAGTCAGATGCGGAGGCAGCGCTGGCGATTAAGCAGGAGTTTCTTGCCGGAGATGTTGGGCAACCGATGACAGTTTCCGAGTGGACTTGTGGTTG
The DNA here is from genome assembly GCA_964555525.1 of uncultured Pirellulaceae bacterium. Taxonomy (GTDB): domain Bacteria; phylum Planctomycetota; class Planctomycetia; order Pirellulales; family Pirellulaceae; genus Mariniblastus. The sequence goes on along the minus strand of CAZKTR010000362.1, from coordinate 3,144 downwards.
CGGCGAGACGGTCGACGAGGGTTTTGAAGTTTGTTGGAATTGTGGATCGTTGCATGCTGAGCAGCAGTGAATCTGTGTCGACATATAAGCTCGACGCGCGAGCGAGTGCATCCGACCATTGTCTTGAGAATGCACTTGCTTGCGCCGCGAGCTTGTATTTCTGGCCAATGGGCAGGCACTAAATAAAAGGCCGGAAGAACCTACCGCTTTGCTTTGCGTTTTTTTCGCTTCTTTGATTTTTCTTTTTTGTCCAGTTTATCTTGCTGTGCCTTAGTGGCAGTTTTGAGGTTGTGGACGAAGGCTGGGGCCAGTTTTCCCAGTTGGTTTGAGCGGCTGTCGATAACGCGGACTTCGCCTTCGTTGTTGGTGCACAGCAGGAACGGGAAGCAGATGTCTTTTACTTCCAATGCCTCAAAGTAACCACGAAGTGGGATTTCGATGGGTTCGTTGGGCGGGAACTGGTGTGTGTCGATGCTGTACCACGCGTACGTGGCGACTTGGTAAGTCTGTTGGAGTACGGTTACGTAGTCGCCAGCCAAAAGGTCTTCTGGGTGGATTGCGCGGCATGCTGATGCTAAAGCCGGTTCAGAGGGTGCAGTGTGGTTGCTCATACCGACTAAGACATCGGTAGTGGCGAAATGTTCGCGGGGTTAGTGATTATAGTAATACTGCGAACCTGGTGGCCGTTATTCGACTTGCATTAAACAGATATTAAAGACACGATCAATGGAATGATAATCGCCGCATTTTCAATTTCGAAATTTTTCACAAGCTGTTGGACAACGCTTTGCGAGCTTTCGCCATGGTTGCTGCTGGGGATGTTGATCTCTGGCATCCTTCACGTTGTTTTGCCAAAGAGCTTCGTGCGTCGACGGTTTCGTGGATTCGGTGGCGTCGTGAAATCGGTTTTGCTTGGCGTCCCGTTGCCGCTGTGTTCCTGTGGAGTGATCCCGGCGGGGATTGGACTGAAAAACGACGGAGCCAGTGATGGGGCTGCGGTCGGGTTTTTGATTAGTACTCCACAAACGGGTATCGACTCGGTGTTGGTCAGCGCGTCCTTTTTTGGTTGGCCATTTGCGATCTTTAAAATGTTCGCCGCTGCCGTGACCGGGATCCTGGGTGGATGGCTAACGGAGGTTTCGGGAGAACCTGAAACAGAGTTGGGTCACGAGCCAGATGAGTGCCACACCGACGATTGCTCGACCGGAGAAACAGCAGTTCACCCTGCCCTACCTCGTTCTCGTACCGCGTGGATCGGCGAGTTGTGGGCTCATTCGATGGAAGTTTTGCAATCGATCTGGCTATGGCTGCTGGTCGGCGTATTGGTTTCGGCGTTGATCAGTTCGCTTGGCTTCGAAGGTTTTATCAAGCAAGTTGGTGAAGGTGGGTTGTTGCTTTCGATGCTATTGATGTTGGTTATCGCGATCCCGCTTTACGTTTGTGCAACTGCCTCGGTGCCGATTGCTGCGGCGTTGGTTACTTCGGGGTTGCCGCCAGCGGTGGCACTGGTGTTCTTGATGGCGGGACCGGCAACTAACCTGACAACGATGGGAGCGATTCGAAAGCGATTCGGATGGCGAGTCCTAGGGATCTACTTAGGGACATTGGTCGTAGGGAGTTTCGTGTCGGCCTTTTTGTTCGACTGGGTGTTGACTGCACAGGTGGGATTTGGAGCCATCCACGGTCATCATCACAACAATTGGTGGTCGACACTGAGCGCGATCGTGGTGCTGGTGTTGATCGGATGTATTGTATTGAGGAAATTCCTAGTGCCACAACACATTGAAAATTCATCGACCATCGAGTTGTCGGTTTCTGGCATGAACTGCTCTAGTTGCGTCAGCCGCATTGAAACCGCGGTTGGGCGAATGGCAGGTGTCGATTCGGTTCGAGTCGATTTAGGGCGTGGTGTGGCCAGCATCAATGGCCAGATAACTACCGGTGAGATTGCGACCGTGGTTGAAGGCTTGGGGTTTGGAGTGACAGAAGCCGCTGACGGAAAAGCATCATGACTGGGAAATCAAAGTTCAACACGAACACCTTCGGAAGTACATTTTTGTGTTGATTTGTTAGGGCGTGTCGATTTTTGCTGAGTTTAAGGGTTAGTTTTCACCCTAGGACGCGCTGCGCTGAACGTTTTTCGTGTTTCGGTGTCGCAAGTTGTCGATGTTCAAAAAAAACAAAAAATGCTGTAAGAATTCGGCCGCCCCTGCATCTCTTGTCTGCGAATATATTTACACTTCCCTTAGCAAGCGTCTTTCTTAGGAGTTAACAACATGCGAATTTTGAACCGAGCCTTGATCGCGGCTCTAGCTATTTCTTTGATCTCGGTCACGGCTTCTGCCCAAGCACAGGTATTCACGGAGGCCTCGTTCGGAGGCGATTTTTCCCAAGATGCAAATGCACCCACTGATTTGGGTTCGTTGGTAGCGGGCGTTTCGACCATTTCCGGTACGAGTCAGAGTGGTGGTGGGGACCGGGATCATGTCACTTTCACGGTTGATCCTGGCTTTGAGATTACCGCGATACAAATCACAGAATTTGATCCCTCTGCCGGAGCCGGAAGCTTTCTAGGCTTTGCCAGCGGCGACGTCGTTCCGGGTGGCGCGGGAGACTTCCTGTTTGCCGGGCTGGTCAACGTAGATAGCACTGGACCTGCGCTAGATATAATTAGTGCGGGAGGTGGCGGTTTTGGCGGTTCGGGTTTCTCGGGCGTAGATCTAGGGGCTGGTGACTACTCGTTCTTGTTTAATGAGGTCGGTGCGGTTAACGCAAATTACACGGCTGAAATTACTGTCGCCGCTGCGGTTCCTGAGCCGAGTTCGGCGATCTTGTTGGTTGGGCTGGGATTGTTGGCAGCTGGGCGTCGACGCAAGCGCTAGTTCAAAGCTAAGCCGAGCTATCCAGATAGATTTGATATTTAAATTCGATAAGCCGATCCGTAGCGGGTCGGCTTTTTTTGTTGTGGTTCAAGTTGCGGGTTGCAGGAGGTGCAGCCTGAACCCTGTGAATTGCCTAGTTTTTGGTTTTTTGGCTCGGTCGAGTGCCAAGCTGGTGAAAATCAGGGGCGAAGTGAGGATTTAACCACTGATCTTTCAAAACTGTGTACGGTTGGGCTTGTTGGTTTCCAAGTGGCGATTTATG
>CAZKTR010000361.1:0-3842 GCA_964555525.1 uncultured Pirellulaceae bacterium | reverse complement strand
GCGGGCTATGAGACAGCTCAAAAGGCAATGGCACAGTTCATCGAAGAGGGCGACGATCTTGCTTGGATGATGTTGGAGTCAATTGCGGTTGAGGACAAACGGATTGAAGTACACTTCAACATGGGGCAGCGCGAGCGAAACATGCCCAAGGATGGTATTGTCAGGCCACTATCGTTTCGTATTTGGTCCAAGGATAATTCTGAACTCTTACAAATACTTGACTTTGAGATCGGCCGCAGTGACGGCCAATCGGTTACTGCTGCCATCGGAGAGATGACAGACACCGGTCATTCGAACTACGGAATTCTTGACGTGGACGCTGACTACGAGACAATCCGGCAACGAGTTGTCGATTTGATAACTGGTGAGTAATGGTATAACTCATCACTAAGCCAAACTAGAGAGTCGGATCATCAGATAAAATAAAAACCGTGCCGCACCCGTGGATTTGTACGCAAATCAAACGATGTTAGGGGCGTACTATAAGCAGTGTAGGATTCGTATTTGAAAAAAACTTGCCACTTAGACAACATTGACTAGAATCACTGCTGTGTAGAGCTCTTACCCTTCTAATCTCTCCTACAATTCCCTCCTTAACTCTCTAGAGACCGATATGCAATACAACAAACTACTACTCGGCATTTTTGCCATTGCGACGATGTTTACGAGCCAAGCAAGTGCTCAATTGCTATTTGATTTCGACAACGATTCCCCGTTCGATACGAATCAGGGCATTGGTGCCTCACAAATGGCAACACTAGAAGACGGTATGCCAGCAGAGACAGTGGTAAATGTTTCGACCGTGGACCTTTTCGCTCCTGAATTTGAAGATGATGGCAATGGCGTTTTTACACGAACCGGAAACACACTTTTTGCTTCAGCTGATGGTGGAGTCACGACACAAACAAACAGTAATTCGCTCGGCATCAACAACCCATCCATTTCGGACGACGGTTTCTTTGACGGTGCGGGCATAGAAAATCGAGACTTCAATGATGGCGAAGGTTGGGTGATATCCTTCGATCAAGACGTATCGTTTACCAATATAGATTTCTCATCGCTCGACGACGGTTCAGTAACCGTAACCATTCCCGACATAGGAACTTTCACGATCGTGGACTTAGAAGTAGAGGGTGACAATTTTGATGACCCATTTGGAGTTGATTTTATCCCAGCCGGAACGCCTATCACCATTGAGTTTTCCTCGCCAGACGCACTATCGGCAAATCTTCGAATTAATGGCTTTACGGTCACCACGGAGGAACGAGTAATTTTGGGAGATGTCAATCGCAGTGGTGTTGTTAACTTTCTAGACATTGCACCGTTCATTATGCTGTTATCCGCAGGCGGCTCGGATCAAGCTGAAGCAGACATTAATGGAGATGAAATAATTAACTTCTTAGACATCGCGCCATTTATCACATTATTGGCCGGTGGTGGCTCGTCGGCGTAGGGTTAATACAAACGGCGACTCTAGTAGATTAAATAAAAACGCGGCAACGGCCGCGTTTTTTTACGTAGCTCCTTGCCCAATCACGACCTTGTCCTACATCGATAATGGGACGAAAAAATGGATTTGAGATTCCTGCTTGGAATCAGGAGTTTGCCGCACGTTAAAACCTTTGCTTTAGCAACAAACCCTTGTCCGATTTTGCGTCGAGTGTTTCAGCTACGAATGGTTTGGTGGCGAGGTGTTTTGGCGGGGACGCCGTTGTGGTGACGATATATTGAAACGAAACGTCTTCTGGGTATTCGAACTCTTTTTCGAGCAGCTGTACGATTTCGAAGAGCCTAGTGAATAAAGGCGAGTCCATGTTGCCCTCGCGCGGGCTGTCGTGCATTATGAAACGAGGGTGGTGCCCAATTCCTTTTATGCTGGTGGACAAGCTCGCGATGTCAAAGGCCATTACTGTCATCATCGCTGACAACACAGCACCAGTAGGAGCGAGATGATTGTCAGGGTTTGGGTGAAGGCCATTGGCGTCGATCTTGACTGTTCCACTCGCTTGCTCACCAAAAATCTTCTTGAGCAATTGCTCGTACTCAAAGGAGAACACACTGATCTGCTGTAGTTTCTTGGCTCGCAAATTCTCTTGTACGTGGAGCGACTTTTCGATTTCGCTGTCGGCTCGAGTGAGTATTCGAGTTGTCGTTGCATAAGCATCGGACAAGTCTTGAAAGGTCTTCGCGTCGTCTTCAAATGCCTTCCAGCGGCCGACACTTTGGTCGATTTCTGACAAAGCAATGGCAATCCGATTGCGTTCATTAGTCAGCAGTGATTGAGCTTCGGTCAGGTCGTCGAGGATTTGTTGTTGGTCCGACTGATGAGCCACAAGCTGTTTATTTTGAGAGTCAAGTTGCTGACGAAGATTGACCAAGTGATCGTGATCGTCGGTTTTGGTTGGCTCTCCGCTAGATTGTGTAGTGGTGCGTTCGAGTTCCGTTATTTGCTGGGAGATGTACTGAGCGAGATTAGTACAAGACCCAATATTTGTTTTGCAATCAGCCAGTTGGGTTTGAAAAGCTTCGACTCTCGTTTCCAATTCCGGCGTTTTTGACGCTTGTTTTTCGCGGTCCTTCGATCGCTGCAACGACTCAAGTCGCTCGGTAACATGATCTGCTGGGCGAAACGATTTGAAGGTGCGTTGCTGAGTGGCCACTTCGGCATCTTCGGCGACCTCCAGTTTTGCTTGCAGCATTGGCCAGAGGGTTCCCATTTGTTTTTGTTGTTCAGTCGCGGTTTTTTTGTGGGTAGCGCGATTTTTAAGTAGAGCCTGATGTTGAATTTTGCATTCAATTTCGTCGGGGTCCATCAGTCCCATTACCCACTGCATTAGGAGGCTGTTTTCTTCTCGGTGTAGGCTTGCGCCTGAATTAGCTTCTGGGTGACGCCAATCATTGGCGCTGCGGTAGCTACATTGATCGTCGCGAGCCAACCAAGCCAGCAAGTCTGGCCAACTGGCGGTGCGACCTTTCGGTAACTTCAGCATTGGTATATCGGAAAGAACGGCTTCGTTGACCGCCGATAGGAATGTTTTGTAGGGTAACTCTTCTAGGCGTCGATCAATGACAGCGGTTTCCCAATCGTTGCTCTTTACAACAAACGCCAGTTTATCGTCGGTATCATTTACTTGGCGAACAACAATCCAGTCTTCGCCCGCCACTTCCCAATGTCCGACGGTCACTAGCGAGGGAAACGCTGTTAGGATTTTCGATTGCGTGTCTTCGGTCCCAAAGTGTTCCTCGCCCAACGAGTATCGAATTAACCGAGTTAAAAGAGTTTTGCCGACGCCGTGCCCAGTGACAGGGCCACCTGAAACTTTTATCTTTCGCGTTTGGATGATGTTCAAGCCACGGCGAAACGGAATGTTACGGATTGTTTTTTTGGAACCTAGTGAAGATAAGATCACGAATCGCTTGAGCCAAATGACAGGAGCTTTGCGCTCAAAATCTGGTTCTGAAGGCTCGTTAGCCAATTGAAACAAGGTCGAGTTTTGCATCAATGCACTCACTCCTAGGTGAAAGTGATTTTGCGTTTTGTTGTTGCCTTTGAAGACCTCCTTGCTTCGGCGATTGTATTGGTTTGGTTTCGGTGATCTTAGATCGAGCTGTGTGTGCAAACTACGCCTCAAGCGATTTGAGACACGATCACCAACACTTATTATAGCGGTTGTGATAGGAAATTGGGGCGGGGTGGTCTAGCTTGGCGAGTTGGTCGATTTGAAATCAACGACCAGCCGGGAAGCGTAGGTGTTTTTGGTATCACTGGTTGTAGCTTGCCGCCAATTTGGATAGCGATTTTAGGTATATTTGAGCAAAGATATCGTAGAAATGATTGAGAC
>CAZKTR010000360.1:0-3845 GCA_964555525.1 uncultured Pirellulaceae bacterium | reverse complement strand
ATCAACGCTAGACTCTCTACTTTCAAGGAAAAACACTCATGAAGATTTTGAAACCATTCTTGCACACTTCATTGATTGCCCTGGCTTGTAGTTTTTGCTCGGTAGCAACTGCTCAGGTTATCATTGACAACGATTTTGTAAACGGAAACCCGCTATCGGGTGCAACAGGGCTTGAGTCTCCGTTTTACACGACTAGCTCCGGTTCGGGTTTGGCCAGCAATAACGGTACAGCTGGTGTGTTGGATTTTGCGAGTGGAAGTTCGGGGCGTTCAATTCACACCCTTTTCACTCCACAAACACTCACAAACACTGGTGACACACTAACGTTAACTTATACCTTTACAACTCCTGCCACTGTAGGAACTAACGAAGATTTCCGAGTTGGGTTGTTCAATACTGGTGGTGCGGCAGGGTTTGATACAGACGTTAGTGCATCCAGTGGTACTCCCAACCCCATATTGAATGGTCTGGCTGGTGTCAGCGGTGAATTCGATATCAACACCTCAGACGCCGATTTTGCACTTCGTGCTCACAACATCAACAACATAGAGATTGGTGCAGACGGTCCCAATCCTGATGATCCCGCTACTGGTCGCCTGCTAACAACCACTGACGGTTTTGAATTCCTAGAAAGTGGTCCCAACAACGGTTTTGCAATCGACGCAAATACCCAATACACGGGTTCCTTTTCGCTTGAACTCGATGCCAATGGTGACATTATCACTACACAGACACTCGTCGGTGGCACCGTAAACGAATTGTTTGTTTCAGATCCACTTGCTGTGAACGACGACCTTATTGCTGGCGAAGTAGGTGTTAATACGTTGACTTTCGATTTTGTCGGGTTCAGTGTCACGAGTGACGCGTTTGGTTCGGTTAGTACGGTAGACAACCAAGACACCGGAGAGATCTTCGACAACGGACTGAGCTTCAATAATGTCAGCGTAACTTTCACCGCGGCAGTTCCAGAGCCAAGCTCAGCTGCTTTGTTGTTGGTTGGTTTGGTAGGCTTCTGCGGCCGACGTCGCCGATAACTCGCCGGCTCGATTGAGTCACAATTTAATATCAAAACTACCTGTCGTGCTCGCGGCAGGTTTTTTTGTTGGTGAAATGGGAGGATTACAACACCTAGTTGGTTTTTTTGTTCGTTTAACGGTGGTCAAATTCACGTTCAAATAAAGAACGCTGTCGTTAAGGTAAATAGCGCAACTTCATACTTATTTACGGGCTTTGTTGTTGTTTTTAAGTCAGGGATGCGATACTATATAGCAGAATTAATATTTATTAGGTCGATGTGGCCGAGCCAATTATTCTTCGAATTAAGGAATGATCATGCATTTACGCAAGAAAGGTTTCACGTTGGTGGAACTGTTAGTCGTCATCGCCATCATTGGCATTCTTATTGGCATGTTGCTGCCAGCAGTTCAAGCGGTTCGTGAGGCAGCCAGGCGGACGGAGTGTTTGAATAATATGAAGCAACTCGGGTTGGCCTGTCACAACTACGAAAGTTCTCATATGCGCTTTCCGCCAGGATGTAATTGGGGGGCCAGCTCAAGCGACGCCAAACGCAACCCAAATGCAATTGTTACTGATCCCTCGAGTGCCACTGGTGGCCAGCGAATTTCTTGGGCTGTGTTTTTGTTGCCATTCATTGAGCAACCCAGCTTGGAGTCTACGTTTGAAGGAGCGACCGGTAATTGGGATACTGATTGGTGGGCCGCGATACTGCCTGCCGGTTCGAGTACAACTTCAGGAGGGACAGCTTGTGTGTCTAGCGTAATACCAGCTTTCTTGTGTCCGAGTGACGGGAGTCCAGATGGCGATTTTAACTCGACTTACTCGATCACCGCTTCGCCTTCGCTTGCTGCAAAGTCAAACTACGTCGCCGTTGCCGGAGCCGGTGATGGTGTTATTCGCGGAGACATGGACAACTTTAACCTTTCGCAATTCAGGCAAATCTGGGGTGTGTTCGGTAAGAACTCTGAAACAACTTTCGGCGATATTGCCGACGGAACCACGAATGTGATTTTGTTCGGTGAGCGGGCAACGCGTACCGAAGCTGAGTCGGGTTCGTCAAGCTCAAGGACAGGTGCTGGAGCCGTTTGGGGGGGAGTTGGTAACAGCAATGGCCAATACCCAGGCAACGTATCCAAGGATTGGTCTGTCTTCGGGCATATGTTTAGTGAAAGCCCGGAAAACTGGAGCATCAATGGCAGGGATACACCGCGAGGTGTCGCTTCAAGCTTCCATACTGGTGGAGCGAATGTCTCAATGGGTGACGGTTCAGCTCGTTTTGTGAGTGACAACATAAATGTTAGTATCTTTGCACAAGTTGTCCGAATGGCTGATGGTTCGGTTGTTCAGGGCTTCTAGAAACCGATTAAAAATTTAACGGTCAAGGCCCAGCCACTTATGCTGGGCCTTTTTAATATTCGAGGAAATTGGTTATTCATATGCGAAACCTTCACTCTATTGCTTTTACTCTGCTTGCCGTTTTATCGATCGCTTTTTGTGGATGTAGCAAAAAAGATTATTCGTTAGCGCCCGTATCGGGAACGATTACTGCCGACGGCAAACCGGTCGACAAACTTCGTGTGTCTTTCTCTCCCGAACCTGTCGGAGATAACTACTCGGTTGGGCCCTATTCGACGGGCGTCACGAATGCAGAGGGAAAATTCACACTTATAACACGACATGATGAAACTGGTGCTGTACCTGGCAAACACAAGTTGAGTTTCCAATACAGCGACATTAGTGAAACCGCAATGGCAGACCTTCGTGAAGGACTAAATGACGCGAAGGATTCTGGTTCGAAGGAAGCTGTTGAGAAAACGAAAAAGAAGATGTCCGAACTCAAGGCCAAACTCAAAGGTCGCCCCGTGCTTAAGAAGTGCGAGACGGTCATTGATATCCCCGCTGGCGGGCACGAAGATTTGAAGCTCGAACTCAACGATTTGATGAAGTAGACGCACCGTAAATTCGAGATATACCGACACAAAAAAACGAACTCAGCTTTTAAAGCCGAGTTCGTTTTTTAATGTATTTGGTGGTAGTTCAAAAGCACACTAATCGTCGTAAGCTCTTGATCGACGGCGAGTGCGACGTCTGCGGTAAGTCGTTTGTTCGCCTTCGACGAACCAGTAACCCCCCAACACTTTGTAGAACGCTAGGATCATTAGCGCGCCTGCTGATCCCACAAAGAATCCTTGTAGGCTTACCGGTTTGACGGGTTCGCTTTCTGAAAAGTACTGCAGGCTGGCACAACCGATTAACGTGCCAGCAATCCCCATCAGCACCGTCGCAATCGCTCCACCAGGATCTCGGCCCGGCATTACGGCTTTGGCAGCCAAGCCAACGACGGTTCCAAATCCAATCCAAGTTAACGCCAAATTACAGTAGTTGGCGAGTTGCTCAAATTCCATGGGTTTACTTTGGTTTGTGAAGAGTAATGGGGGCAAGTCAAGTTGGGGTAGTTACACACGCTTGACTTTTTTTAAAAGTATTGCAACGTTGCTGTACACGATAGCAAAAACAGTAGTTTCATCGCAATATCGATATTTCGCTTCGATAGTAAAGGAGCCAAGCGAGCTTGGATGTGGACGGGAGTCTAATGGCACGAAACCCATGGGGAAGGCTTGATTTCAACCAGGTCCTCAGGCTCACGCCTGGGGCTACATCGTGAGTGCCATTAGGTGGCAGCCTTCGAATCGCCATTGAGTTCGAATGGCCATACGCAAACTGCCGCGACAACGCCCTCTCAGTCTGCCTCTCTAAAAGTAGTCGTCACGATTGACGCCATCAAAAGTGCCCCGATTGGAGACAGCAGCGTTTGAACCGCTTGCCAC
>CAZKTR010000359.1:0-3883 GCA_964555525.1 uncultured Pirellulaceae bacterium | reverse complement strand
GCTCAAGACGGCGAACTGAATCACAAGGAAATTCGCCAGCTAGCGAAATGGCTCAACGACAACCCCGAAGGCAGGAAGTCGTGGCCGGCGTCGATGTTCTTTCCATTGCTGAAAGACGTATTCGCTGATGGAAAAATTGAACGGCCAGAAGCCGAAAAAGTTGGCAGGTTGATCCAAAGAGTCCGCCGGGAATGGGCACGCGAGAATTCTTTATGCGGAGCCCAATTAGATCCAAGCCAGCTAGACAATTTGATCACAAAATTCGATTCGTCTACGCCGACCCTACCCGTGATCGAAAACCAATTCGAAGTCGCCACAACCGGCGAACCAGATTCAGTTTTCCAAGTCGATTTCACTCAGCCGGCATGCAGTTGCGATGACTTCAAAACAAATCGCCAACACCTTCCTATCGGCCACATCTCCCGCTGTTGCCAGCATATCATGTTAGGGTACTCGCAAATTAGACCCGAAGCCGGTTGGCCTAGCTGGCTCGATTCGCTGCTTGAAGCTGGTTTTGAACCACTGCCGAATCAAAAGTGGACCGTTATTCAACTGGGCGAACACAACTACTTGGTTTCCTCAGCCGACCCCGACTGGGGAAACATCTACGCTCAAATTGACGGCGACGATCTAAAGTACAGCTACCACCTGACCGAAAAACGCTGGGCCTACGACCACGTACCGCAAAACGCTGAAACGCTGATTGAAACCGTCCGCAAGTTGTCCAGCTAAGTGGCGACGGTGCTTCCAGCCGGTCTTTGCATCCCTGAAACCAGTACGTGAACGCTTACGACTTCAGCCACGAATCCTAGGTCCGTCTTAAATTGACCAAAGTCCCCCAGTACATTGAGCTTATTTAAACATGGATGTCGTTTTACTAAATAGCCAGACTAGTCTTACTGAGTGCTCACAAATCGACGCATTCCACTGTCGATTATTCCATGGCGTTACAGAGCGAGGCGGGCGTTCGCCAACCAACAAAGACTATCGTTTAGCACATTCAGTAGATCATCCATTAAAACTTCATCGCAACGTGTGGAACATTCCAGACGTTTTTGAAGTTTCGCTGTGTCTGGTTGTTTCAGAAAAAGTCAAAACAGAAATTCTTTCAGTCGACCAAATCGAATTCGAGCAAGTTGAGTTTGCGAGAACTTTCTCGATTCCGTACGAGAAAGGAGACTTCTCCCATTTTGAGAGAATCGGACACTATGACGAACAGATGGCGTACATCTCATCTCAAAACCACGACCCATCGTTGCTATCGTCGCTCGATTCGTTTTACGAACTAAAATGTCCTCGACTTCAAAATGTGTTAAGCGAATTTACTTCGGCCTCAAACTTAGTGCAGATAGAACTTGAAGGTTTTGATACTGATGACTTAGCGGAGATAGAAATATGTCCAGAAATGTTAGACAGGTTTCCAATCTTGCAGTACGGATCGATTCGTATCTTTCGAAAAGACGTTTTCGAAAAAATTCAAAACTACGTAAGTCGCGATTTTTTCTGCGTAGGACAACTGAAACACAAGTAATGCCCCTTGCATTAAGAAGTGAATACCCTCCACCACCGCGTAGACAGGCCGGAGGCACTGTCGCCACATTTGTCTACAGTCTCCTGCCTACACCTCAAACCCGAGCGGCCAAGTAACCCTCAAGCGTTTGGTCTTCGGCAACGTGAATCGTCTGGGCACGATCTGGACCAACCGAAATAAACTCAACCCGACGGCCGACCAACGATTCAATCGACTTAACGTACTCGATCGCTGCAACTGGCAAATCATCCAAGCTTCTGGCTCCCGTTACGTCTTGCTGCCAACCCGGCAAGGTTTCATAAATCGGCTTTAAACGACGCAAGTCATTTACATGAGCGGGGAAGTAATCGATCCGCTGGCCATCTAATTCATAAGCGACGCAAACCTGAATCTCTGGCAACTTCGATAACACGTCCAACATCGTGATCGCAACCGAAGTCACTCCACCAAGCCTCGCCGTGTACCGAGCAGCAACGGCATCGAACCAACCACAGCGGCGAGGCCGACCAGTAGTTGTACCGTACTCGTTACCTTCATCGCGAATGTGCTGGCCTTGTTCGTTGTCCTGTTCGGTAGGAAACGGGCCGCCACCAACACGCGTCGCGTAAGTCTTCATTACACCGACGACATTAGTTAGCCAGTTCCCAGGAACGCCCGACCCAGTTGAAATTCCCAATCCAGAACTGTTGCTACTGGTTACAAACGGGAACGTTCCATGGTCGATGTCCAACAGCGAACCTTGGGCACCTTCGAACAAGATCTCTTTGTCTTCGTCGATGGCGTCCAGCAAAATCCGGTTCGTGTCTGTCACCAACGGACGCAACGCTTCGGCGAATTTGGTGTATTCGGCGATGATCGCTTCGGCATCCAACGAGCTAGAATCTTCGTTACCAGCGGCAGTCAAAACTCTTTTTTTAACTTCCACGATCTTGCGAACGCGATCGGCAAAATCGTCTTGCAGCATATCGCCAATTCGGATGGCAAAGCTACGACCAACTTTGTCCGCGTAGCAGGGGCCAATGCCACGCAGCGTGGTACCGATATTATCTTCGCCTGAAACCAAGCGGTTCCACATTTTGTCTTCAAGGACGTGCCAAGGCATCACCACATGGGCGCGACCACTGATCTTCATTCGCGCTGCGACGTCGATGCCGCGAGCTTTCAGAGACTCGATCTCTTCGATGATGGTGGGCGGGTTGATGACCACACCAGCGGTGATCAAGTTCAAAACTCCCTCGTTCAGAATCCCACTGGGGATATGATGAAGCTTATAGACATCGTCGCCAATAACGACCGTATGGCCAGCATTCGCTCCGCCTTGATAGCGGACGACAAGGTCTTTGCCTTCAGTGAGAATATCGACCAATTTACCTTTGGCCTCGTCGCCCCACTGCAAACCAATTACGCATTTTCCTGGCACCCTGAACTCCTCAGGTTTTTCGAAATCGCTTCTGCAAAGAGCAGGGAGATCGGTTCCGATTTGTGAATCTCGATGGTATTTTCTTGACCGCTAATAAACCCAACTGAGTGTGACGCGACCAAAAAACAAACGGCAAAGTCTAGTTTTGTCTCAGCCTCTTGGTCAACCATTGACGGAACAAAACCACTGTTTTGTTGCGATTAAAGATTCCATCTGGGTATTTTCCCACCGGAAAACAAGCTTTATCCTTAGGGTTTACTCAAGCCAATGGGTCAAAGCCGCCTTTACACTGACTAAGTGGGGTGGATTACTTCTCGCAGCTTAGAACCAACGGACTGCTACGGCTCCTGTTTCTCAACCGGCAAATCTACCGCCGGCAACTCTGCTGCTGGCAATTTTGCTATCGGCAAGTCAACTGGAACGTACCCCGCCTGTTCAGGACCAAGCTCCACCGATTCACCAATCGGGCGGTCAATCGTCAACTGCGGCCGATCATCTTCGTCGGGCGGACCGAGGACCTGCCTTGCGAGCAAACCGACCGCCACGCCAGCGATGATCAGAATAGTGCGTGGCAAAAGTGATTCAAAACGATTCATGATTTAGCTCGGGGCAATGGAGTCGCAGGCTGAGTCTTTTAATTCTAACTCAAAAACAAGTTTACTTGCAGCTGACTTGTATAAGAACTTACTTACCCAGCGATTTCGCGACATCCGTTTTGTAAGCCGCTCTGGCTGGATAAATGCCGACGATCACCGCCAATACGATCAACACGGGAATCACCAAAAACTCGACTGGCACAAAATCAAAGAAACCGATCTCCACTCCGGTCCTCGATTCAATAAACGGCCCCAAGACAGCATTCAGAGCATGACCGCTAACCCAACCGATCACTCCGCCGACCACCGCCAACAAAACCGCCTCGCACAAAATGA
>CAZKTR010000358.1:0-3888 GCA_964555525.1 uncultured Pirellulaceae bacterium | reverse complement strand
TGGGACGCGTCTCGCTGTGGCAAACGGATTGGCGATTGGCGGCAGGCCATCGTCGAACGGGCGAGTTCATTTATCAGACTAACTGTCCAAGCTGTCGTGCTTGCCAACCGGCCCGGGTGCTTTGCAAAGACTACGTGTTCTCAAAAAATGCAAAGCGAGTGTTGTCGAAGAACGATCGACAGTTCGATCAAAAATTTTCTGCTCCTGGCAGCAATCAAGCTCGGATCGATCTGTTCAATCTTCATCGTACGTCCCGCGGTTTGTCAGTCAACGATTCAGATATCGATCATGAGGGTTATGAGTGGGGATTCGTTCGTTCATGCATGAATTCGTTCGAGATTGCTTACTGGCAGGACCAAAGGTTGGTTTGTGTGGCGTTGTGTGACCTAGGAAAAACATCTTTGTCGGCGGTTTACACGTTTTACGACCCAGAATTTGCCGAAAACAGTATTGGAACGTATTCTATTCTGAAGCAAATTCAATACTGTCAAAATCGTGGACTGGAGCATTTATACTTAGGTTACTACGTGGCCGACTCACCGCACATGCGCTACAAGGCTCGGTTTGCTCCACAAGAACGGTTGATTGACGGACAGTGGAAGCGTTTCGAAATAGGCGATAAGTAGCTCTGTTTTTTGTGCCCGGTTCGTCTGATCCGTCAATTCATCTTGAAGCCCATTTCGATTCAACTCATGAATGCAAAAACCTCAACCGCTGAACTCCCCGTCCAACGACCGGGCGCCCAACCCGAAACGGGACAATGGCGTTCGATGGTCTCTTCGCTTGGTTTGCACTTGGTTTTGTTGCTCGCGTTCTTTTGGTTTACATACTCGACCGGCGGCGGAGGAGATTCGGTTGAGCCTGATCGGTCGGCCGGGATCGTGTTGACGGTTCAATCGAAACCAACAGAAGAGCAGCAGTATCTGGACCAAACCGATTTTCAGCCATCAGAATCGAACGATACATTGGCTGAGGCAAGTAGCAGTCAACCGACACAAGATGCTGCACCTGTAATTGAAGCGGATCTATCTCCAACCAAAATTGACATGCCGGGTTTTGAGTTCAATGCTTTCGGCGACGCCAGTCAGATGACAAGCCCCGCAGCACGGGGGCTGAATGCTTCGCGAGAATTATCCGACGCTGACAGAGAGTTGATGGCGGCTGATCAAGCTCGCTTTGACGCTTTAAAGCCAGCTGGACCGGCGACCAGTATCTCGGTGTTTGGGTCAGGGCAGATGGAAGGCCGAAAGTTTTTGTTTCTGCTGGATCGTTCGACCAGTATGGGAAGTAAAGGGTTGGGAGTCGTTCAGGTTGCTAGAAAAGAACTCACTGCAGCGGTAGGAAAGTTAGAATCGCATCATAAGTTTCAGATTCTTGGCTATAACAATGGCACAAGACCGATGAAGGTGCCTCGTCTGTTGAACGCGAGTAAAGAGAATAAGCTTGCCGTCTCTAGGTTCGTTAGTAACTTGACTGCCTTTGGACCTACTAATCATGTTGCCGGGATCATGTCAGCACTCAGTTACAAACCCGACGTGATTGTGATGCTGACCGATGGCGGGGCTCCAGGATTGAACTCGCAAGAGTTAAAACGGATTCGACGCATTCATGGTGGTCGCACTCAGATTCACTGTGTGCAGTTTGGGTTGGGCCCCCAGCCTTTGGAAGACGAATTTATGGAGACCCTTGCCGCACAGAATGCCGGAACTTTTCGCTACATCGATGTAGGCGAGTGGCAACGGTAAGTCGGATTAGATGGCTGCTGGAAGCTCGCAGCAAAGGACATTGTTTGTTTTCATACAAGCGTTGTCGGTAATTGGCTTGAAAATTTATTCGACTTGTATCAAACTGTAACTAGTTTGATTACGACGCTCCTTTACTTTCCCTACCATTCTTATTCCCGCCAATACGATCATGCTACGCAACTTTTACGCTTCTGCGGTCTTACTGCTTTTATTTGTTGGTTTTATATCGCCTGTAAATGCTCAAACGGTCACTCTCAGTCTGAACGTTAGCAGTAACGGTGTCAGCGATATTGTTATCGAACTATTTCCTGATGACGCACCAATCTCGGTTGAAAACTTTCTAGGCTATGTTACTCGCGGCGACTATATCGGGTCATTCATTCACCGTTCCGTTCCTGGCTTTGTGGTGCAAGGTGGTGGTTTTTTAGCAAATCCCATCGGCCCTGTTCCTGTTCAAGCCCCCATTCTAAACGAATTCGGTCGATCGAATCTTCGCGGAACTGTGGCTTATGCCAGACAGGCCGGAGTTGTTAACAGTGCTACTAGCCAGTTCTTTTTCAACATACAAGATAATACTGGGCTCGATGACGTTGACGAAGGGTTTACTGTATTTGGTGAAGTCGTTTCCGGGATGGGGCTGGTCGACGCAATCAACAACGCTCCAATCGAAAATTTGAATCCTAATTCCGGAGGGCCGTTGGGAGAAGTACCTTTCCCCGGCGCGGGTATATTGATTGTGATTGAGTCAGTCACTGTGTCGCCCACCTTTGTTTTGGCAGATGTCAACGACGATCGTATCGTGAACTTTTTAGATATAGCGCCGTTTATCGCGGTACTATCGAGTGGTGACTTTCAGAATGCAGCAGATATTAATCGCGATGGCATAGTCAGCTTTTTAGACATCAGCCCATTCATTGGGGTCCTTAGTAATCAATAGGCGTTGGACTGTGCAACTGAAGTATAAGTCGATTTAAGGTTCGCTACTAACTGAATCAGGGCAAAAGAGGTATTTCGACTGAGCTTGCTTGGCTATCGGATTCTTTTTCGATTTTAGTTGCCTGTAAGAAGTTCAGCGACACAAGGAATTTGACGCTTTCTTGTAGCGTTTTTTCGTAGGATTTAAGGTCTTTGGTTTTTGGACGGAATAATTTCCCGTTGAAGAAACCGTGTCCTTTTCCTTTGAATGAGTGAAGTTCACAACGGTTTCCAGCTTCCTTCATCTGCTTTGCAAATTGTGACGCCTGTTCAAACGGAACTGTTTTGTCAGCCGTACCATGAAACAGCAGCGTTGGTGCAATTCCTTTGCGAATGTTGTGATTGGGTGAGAATACGGTCTCTTTTCCTTTGGGAAAGCGTTTGGGACTAAAGCCGGTTTCGGGACTCGTGTCCAGCACTGGGTTGAACAGAATCATCGCGTTCGGAACTGGGCTGATCGAGGCATCCTCGTTAGCTTCATCTTGTCCTTTCAACACTCCGGTGCAAGCGGCAACATGCCCTCCCGCGGATCCGCCTGCAGCAACGATCTGGTTTGGGTTGATGCCAAGTTCTTTCGCGTGTTGACGCACCCAGCGAATGGCTGACTTGGCGTCGGCAACGCATTCCACCGGCGTTACTTTATGTCGCGACTTGACGCGGTAGTCAGCGGAAAAGCAAACAACTCCTTTGTCAGCCAAAAAACGGGACTGTTCGTAGAATTGCTTTGGGGTTCCGCCGTTCCAGCCACCACCAAAGAAAAACACAACGGCAGTTGATGGGTCGGTTGTTTTGTGGTCTGCCGGTTCAAAAACATGCAGCTCGAGCTTGGTGTCGCCGATCGTTTTGTAGGTAACCTTTTTCGTCGGTTCGATTACAGTCGGTTCGCTTTTTTCACCGATCGCTTGCGCTGTCGCTTGTCCGCCACTCATCAGGATCGATATAACAATGGCAATGCCACAAGCAATTTTCACGGTTGCATTTGGGTTCATTTAGAAATTCGTTGTTTGGAGTGAAGGGCCGTGATGTTCCGACGCCGAGTGAATTAAAATTTCCGCAGTTCGCTATTGGCTGACCCAGTTGTCTTCGAAAAAACTGTCCAGTTCACAAGCACTAATCTCGTCAGGCGTTTCTGTGTCCGTAAAGAAATCGTCTGATTCATCAAGCTCGA
>CAZKTR010000357.1:0-3894 GCA_964555525.1 uncultured Pirellulaceae bacterium | reverse complement strand
CAGGAGTTTCAAGCCGAGACATCTCGTACATGTTTTCGGCGATGACCTGAGCCTGCCCACGTTCTTCGGCGCCGATTCCTGGATAGGCACCGGGAGTGTCAATGAAGCAAATGACGGGCAGTTTGTACTTTTCGGCCATCTTCATTTTGGCCATGGCCTTGCGGTAGCCTTCGGGGTGAGCACAGCCAAAATAGTTTTCTGTCCGGTCTTTAAAGGTCCGCCCTTTTTGGTGTCCCATCACCATGACCTTGATACCATCAACGGTCGCAAACCCTGCTCGGATGGCTCGGTCGTCACCAAACAGTTTATCACCATGAAGTTCGACAAACTCTTCAAACACCAAGGACAAGTAATCGGTCGTATGAGGCCGGTTTTTGTGGCGAGCGACTTGTACGGTCTGCCAAGGCGACAGGTTGTCGTAAATTTCCCGCGTCGTATCGGTCATTTTTTTGCGCAGGTCTCGCAAGGTTTGAGCGCCAGCAGCGGAATCGTCTTTGCGAGCTTCCGCGGCCGAGATTTCGGCTGCGATTTTGGCGATAGGTTCTTCAAAGTCTAAATAATCGTCCATCAGAAATATCTTGATGCTAAATGGTTTGAGAAATGTTTTCGGAGTGGAATTCTTGATTCGAGATGAGTGCTAAAACTAGCGGCAGACTGCCCTGCCCTAGCGAGTAAAACCTTCGGGGCGTTTTCCGGAACGGAACATCTGGCACCGCTCGAAGACACCCAAAAAATCGGCCATTGATTGGAATCTGTTTTCTGGTTTTTTGGCCAGCATTTTTTTGACCAAATTTGCGAAGTCTGTCGACGCATCACTACAAGATTCAAGTGACGGAATCGAGGCGTTTAAGTGCCGCGTCAATAACTGGTCGGGAGAGTTGCCGGTGTACGGTAATCGACCAGACATTAACTCGAAAATCATGCAACCCAAACCGTAGATGTCAGTTCTAGCATCTGGAGTCTTCTGTCGAATCTGCTCGGGTGCCATGTAACTGCGAGTACCTTGAATGGCTTTCGTCTTACCACCAAACAGTCCCGCTAGTCCGCCGGTCTTGATTTTACGACCGATCGAAAAGTCAATCAGTTTTACGAGGCCTTTGTCATCGGCCAAAAAGTTATCGGGCTTTACATCGCAATGAACCCAACCTTTTTCGTGCATTTCTTTTAAGCCAAGTACGCACTGCCGAATCAAGGGAGTCAAGATCGGTAATAACTCTTCGCGTCTTTCGCGGATCGAGATTTTTACGTTGACCGCGTGAAACAATTCCATCGAAATTAATGGGATGCCGGTTTCGTCATAGTAGTCGTAAATTTCGATGACGTTTTTGTGACGCAGTAGTTTGCCGATTTTGGCTTCGTGCTTGAGCTGCGCGATTTCTTTTTTGTCTTTTCGATAGCGAGAGGTCAGGACCTTGAGCGCGATGCGTTTCTTCTCTCCAGAGCGAACTGCTTCCCAAACCTGAGTCGAACTGCGAGCGCTAATCATGCGCAGCAATTGATACGGTCCAATAAAATCCTTGCCGACTGACACAATGGGAGTCCTGAAAGTAACCTTTAGTGATTCTGCATTTTAGTTGAACCAACTGTTCGCCTAAAGGTGGCTTTCCAACTCAGCCAATTAAGTTTTTGCTGAACCAAACCTCAGGAAGCGACCTCACGGGGACGATGCTACCCCTGCCCCCAAGTTAGAATCCCTCGCTCGAGCATTCCGCCGATCACCGCATAGCCAACGAAAATCAAATACAGCCCACAGAAAAAATATGCGGTTTTGCGAGTGATCTTGCGAAAATACCACATGCTCGAAAGTGCACAGACGCTCAAGAAAAACAGCAACACTCGCAGTCCCACCACGCCGGCCATCGTTTGCCCGTCTTCACTCACCAGTAACACCGGTTCCCAATTGTTCAGATAGCAACACACCATTAGCGGAATCGACATGCCAATGCAGATGTCAAAAATATTTGACCCAAACACGTTCGACACAGCTCCCGAATCGTCGCCTCGCATTGCAGACCCCAGCGACATAAACGTATCCGGGATCGACGAAACCGCCGCCGTCAGAATCACCGCCACAAAGAACGGCGATACGCCCAACTTCTCGGCCGACGAATTGGTGAGTTCAACCAACAAATAACATGCCACCGCAGCAACGATTGTCGACCCTAACAGAATCAGTGTCGCCGTCACGCGAGTCAGCTGAACGTCAAAGTACCCAAACAATATCGATGCCTCGTCGTCGGGTTCCTCCACTTCAATATTCTCGGCTGCCAATTTTCTACGGTAGGCTCGTGTCGCTAAGTACAAGTGGGAAACATAAATCGCGTAAGCCACCAGAGCGATCACGCCCATCCACCAATGTAACGCTGGTTGAAACAAAAAGTACAACAGTCCAAACTGAGCCACGATCACCCACATTCCGTCTCGATTGACGACATCGCGTTCGATCGAAACAAACGGTTGGCTCGGTCGATAAAACGAAACCGCAATCGCACAGACCGCGGGGATCAATACTAAGTTATAAATCGAACTGCCCGCACAAGTCGCAATCGTGGAACCGTACCCTTCGGCACTTTCGGCCAGCTGAGCCGCTTGATCGGTTGATGCTGTCAGGGCAACGGTGACAAAGAAGATCCCTGTGAACAACTCGGGCATGCTACTGGCAATCGCATCCAACGTTGCACCGCGGACTGACGAGGGCACTCGTAATTGCACGCCGACCCATTGAGCGGCATCAGCGAACGGGTCGCAGGCTTCGCCAATCAGAATCGCGATCGCGACCGAAGCCGAGAGCACGAAGCCGACTTCGCCCCAAAACCCACTCTCGGTTCGCAAACTCCATAGGACAGCCGTAGCAATCAGGCTGATCACAAAAAGGGTAATACTATTAAACAACCAGCCGAATAGACTTCTGGGTGCCTTGTCTGGTTCAATCATGAAGTTCTTCAAATAGCTCTGGGAGTGACGCTACGTGTTTCGGTAACCGGGGCTCGATATTGCTGACACCCCAGTGATGGCCGCAGATTATACCCGGTTTTCATTTTTTGGCTGCATCGGTAACGCTGTCAGCTTGTCGCACTTCCGATTCGCTACCGCAGGGCGTATTATTGTTGTTTATTTCAATGTTGTCTTTTTACGGAGAGGCGACATGGCGATCCCTTCCCTGCTCAAAACGACACTTGCGTCATTGAAATTCGGATTTTCATGCCCCACTCACTGCCAAACTGCCCTGCCCTGCCTGCCCAACACCCTTTGGCCGGCCAAGAAGATCATATCGACCAATTGCGAGAGTGCGGCCAACTATTTCACTCGCGAGGCTGGTCCGTTGGCACGAGCAGTAACTATAGCGTGGTGTTGGGAAGCGACCCGGTCGAATTGATCGTGACCGCCAGCGGCAAAGACAAAGGGCGTCTTTTGCGAGAAGACTTCGTGCACGTTGGCCCCGAGGGCAAACCTATCGAACCCGATCAGCCGAAGTCCTCGGCCGAAACCATGCTGCACGTTGTGCTGGCTACCGAACCCGACGTCGGCTCGATTTTGCATACACACTCGATTTGGGGCACTTTGCTCTCGGATTACTTTTTCGAGCAAGGCGGGTTTGAAATCGAAGGCTTTGAAATGCTCAAAGGCCTCGAAGGTACCCCTTCTCACGAAGCCAAACACTGGATTCCGATTTTTGAAAACACACAAGACATCCCAAAACTCGCCGCCGAAGTCCGCGAGCGACTGGATGATCCCGCTAAACCGATGTCGCATGGTTTTTTAATTCGCAAGCATGGTCTTTATACTTGGGGAAAAGACGTTTTTGCGGCTCGTCGGCATATCGAAGTCTACGAATTCTTGTTCGAGTGCGTGGCTCGAAGGCTTCAAGGGCTAAAATCCGGCGGCTAGAAGCGA
>CAZKTR010000356.1:1742-3895 GCA_964555525.1 uncultured Pirellulaceae bacterium | reverse complement strand
TTGAACGAACAAGACTTGTTTTGAGTCCGGGCTCCACTGCAAATTGCGCAAGTGGATCTTGCGGTCGTTTTGTTCTTGTAAGAAATCAATGGTCTTGTTTGAGTCGGCTTCTTTTGCAGATAGCTTGCCATTGCGTTGTTGCAAACGCCATTTGCCGTCGGGAGAAAGCAAGCGGTTTTTGTTTTTTGGTTTTTCTTGCGGGGAAGCCTTCGCGGATTCCCGATTCAGCGGTTCACCTGTCGCGGCGGCGAATAGCTGCGGTGTTACTGGAGGGGCATCGCCTGCCACCGAGTCGCTCCGTATCCAATAGCTACTGCCGTCGCGCCAAGTGCCTTGAAATGCGGCCCCACGAAAGGCCCCTCGTTGGTAGATCGCTTTTAAGCGTTCTGACACGTCTTGTTGGGTTGCTTGATCAAAAACAGTTTGCGAGGTGGTGGCTTGTGCGGTCGGTGCTGACTGACCCAATAAAGGAGTGCCAGTGAATGCTACCAGAATGATTGGCAACCAAAGGAGGTAGCGAAAATTAGAAATTGGCATCAGTTTCGTCCGGTCAATTTTAGTCACGTGTAGTTTGCGTCGTCGATAACATTTTCAAGGCAACCGAGGAGGATTACGTGTCGGCCGAACACAAAGTCTGGTGTGGTACGAACGAGGGCTCGTCGATTCAGTTGAACGTTTTAGTGCCTTAGTTCTAGTTTTTCAATCTTTTGACACACCCTGTCACTGAATCCCAACGTTGCGCACGAAAGCTGTTCAAAGTTCTCCTTCGAGGGCGAATGGGACAATGAGTAAGCCGTAGGCTTGGGAATTGCAAAAAAAACCACAAAAACCGGAAAGATACCGGAACGACAAAGATTTTGTGACCGGTTTTTCCCCGTCGACCTACGTATGTATCCTTCGAACTGCATTGCTCTTTGTTCAACTTGGCGCATCCGGTTGGTGTTTATACTATGATCGAACTCGGATAACGTTCAAAGGTTACCTTCGGCGCTGCAAAGAGGAGCCTCGTAAATGATTGGCCTCAACGTGTCGCAAACGCGGTTAATTTCCTGTCCTCAACAAGCGGATAGAAAGAATGCACGGCATCCCAACAAACGGCGAAATGGTTCGAAGCCTGCGAAAACGAAGGGCATGGACCCAAGAACAACTGGCCACTGTTTGCGACTGTTCGGTGCGCACGATTCGTTCGGCCGAACGCGGGAGACGACTCAATGTTGAGACACTTAACCAGATAGCTGCAGTGTTGGAAGTTCCGATGACTTCGCTGGTCAATGCTCCGCCGGTTTCAAAAAGCGATCTTCAGAGGAGGTGCGATTTAATTCGGGATTGGCACGATTGCTACTTAGAACAACGTGTTGGGCGACTACTTGAGATGCATCATCGAGAGACTTTTTTGGAGCTTCCGGGAACCCAAGGCATGCCTGCGGGCGGAGATTTCCACGGCATTGAACAGCACATTGAGCACTACGAAGAGGTATTCCAAGTATTTCCAATTATTGAGGTCAAAGAACTTCCAATCGACGCCGTCAACGATCGAGTATTTGCGCGACCAACGGCAACACTGCGTTCGGAGGCGACTGGGCAAGAATTCACCCTAACTCATGCGAACGTGTTTAAGATCTTCGAGGGTAAAATTGTCCATCGCATTACTTATATGGATTTGTCAACCTATCGAGATACTCTAACCCCCAAACCGAGGGCACCCCAAAATCAACACCTCGACGACTGAATGCGTGGATGGTCACTGGCAATCTTCGCTGATCAAAAGTCGATTTTTTCGCCGTGAGTCGGACGACCAATTTGTCGTATGCCGCGGTTTTGAACAATGATAGCAGAGGAAATTTTCGAATGGCACGGGGAATCGAAGCTAACGGCAATGAGATCAAACTCTCGCGCAAACGGATGGGCTGGACGCAGGAGCAGCTCGCCGCTGAGGCTGACTGTGCCGCGCGCACGATCCGTGCTGCCGAACAAGGTAAACGTGTTGACGCGACAACTTTGTATGCGATCGCTACGGCACTCTCGGTATCGGTGGAAACGCTTTCGGTTATTCCAGTGACCTCGGCAACTTGCCAGAATCGCAACAAGGAAACTGTAACCAAGTGGGTCGACGCGTACATTGGTCACGATCTGGAGCTCCTTCTTAGTCTTCA
>CAZKTR010000356.1:0-1642 GCA_964555525.1 uncultured Pirellulaceae bacterium | reverse complement strand
AACGAGTTCCGTTTCCAAGACGAAAAAATCATATGGAGACGTACGGTATCTGATCTATCGGAGGTGAAAGAAAACCTTCCGAAATCTCCTTGAACTCAATCGTCAGTGGTTGGACTTTTTTCCTGATGAAATGGTGAAGTCCAATGCTATATAGCTAATTTAACGTGGGCTTATCACTGCGATCATCTGAGCAATTCAATCGACTTGGATGCTGTCGCGAAAAGGAACGGTATCGGTGAGCGATCGTCGATGATAGATCAACCCGTCACGAAACGTGAATTCGTTTATGGAGTCGACGATGAGTATTTCGCCTGTTGGAACGGCCAAAAAAGAAGCCTTGGAGCAGTGGAATACCATTTCACCACAACCGTAAAAGAACTGTTCATGAATTTCGTGAAGCCGAAAAATTTTGAACGCGTTGACCAAGTGCCGTTTCAAAGTTTCGATGTCGATGACCCCTTCGGTAATCTCGCCAGCGGGCAAATTCTCAGCCCCTGGTACATCAAGAGTCGTTTCGGGGTGATGAAGTTTTAGCAATCCGTTGATGTCGCATTGGAGGTATAGGTTCACCCATTGGCGAGTGATTTGGACATGGTGTTTCTCTTGAGGCAACTGAGTTGAACGCTTCAAGATACTTGGGATGGGAACATTGAGTGCTTGCGCGAGGTCTTTCAGTGTCTTCAAATCAATTCGTTTCCCCTGCTCAGCGTTGCGGATAGTACGTACAGAACAGTCGGTTGCTTTCGCAAGATCCTCCTGCGTCCAGCCATTTGCTTCTCGAAGAGAAAGTATCGCTTCACCATTGGGCTCTGCACTTCGCACTTTTGCCTCCTTTTCGCTGAATGCTGTCAAACGAGTGTTTCGTAATTTGTGTTTCCCAGCTGCACAGGGATTCGCAGGCGCAGCAAACTTCTTTATTAACAACCGGTCACTATAGAGACCGCTCTAGGTGGTGCAAATGGAAAAACACTCGACCCAAACAACTTGCCGGTAACTTTCCTCGACACTTCGCAGGAAAAGTTTAGGGTATTGGAAGCTTGAAATTTTCGTTTTCAAAAACGATACGGCGAAGAAAAGCCTGACGCTGTTCAGGATCGTTTTTTCATTACTCATGACCTTTTGGACAACTCTGATGAAGACCATTTCCGAGTTTCAAGATTCGACTCGACGAGAGTCTAAGCTTCCGCGTTTTGTCTTGTTAACACTGGCTGTTTCAACCGCTTCAATTTTGCTATCTGGATCCAGCTTTGGGCAATCAATACAGTCGAATTGGCTTAATGCTGTTGACGGAGACTGGAATGATCCGTCGAACTGGAGTACGCCTGGATTTCCTGACAACAACGGCACCGATACCTTTGATGCGGTGGTTGATGCGACGGGGGCTTCGTATTCAGTCGATATCGATCAGAACATTACTCTCGACAATTTCACTCTCGATTCATCTGACGCGACGGTTGAATTGAATTCTAACCGCGTCTTGGAAGTGCTTGGAACAGCGGATCTATCGGCTGGAACGTTTCAGCTAAACAGTGGGACCCTTCGAGGTGGAACTTGGCAGACCAACGGCAGTAGTTTGATCATTGACAGTGGTACGTTTGATGGCGCAACCTTGTCGGGTGATTTAAATCTGACTAATAGTGGC